>CANGGA010000108.1 GCA_947453285.1 Microbacteriaceae bacterium
ATCTTGTATCGCAACGAAATCAAGAAGGCCGAAGAAGCAGGCGAGGATGTCGCAGCGGTGCGCGCCAAGTTGGCAGCCGAATATACATACAACGTTGCTTCACCATTCTTGGCTGCCGAGCGCGGCGAACTCGACGGAATCATCGAGCCGAGCTCGACTCGCATTTCGGTGATCAAGGCACTTCGCGCACTTCGCACCAAGCGCGCCGATGCTCCACCTAAGAAGCACGGAAACATTCCACTTTAAACCGATGACCGAAAACAACTTTCAAGAAGAGCTAAAGGTAGTTCGCGGAAACCCGACTGCCGAAGAGTTGGCTGCGGTCATCGCGATCGTCGAAGCGGCGGCTGCCGAAGAATCTTCAGCCCGCGGTGCGATTCGTCAACCGAAATCAACTTGGAATCGAAACAGCGTAAATCTTCGCGGAGGAATCAACCCTGGCTTCGGTCAGTGGACAGCTTCGTTTCGCGACGGCCTCAACTAAAAACAAAACCAAACAAAAAAAAGGAAAAGCAATGACGCGTGAACCTTCAGAACTCGACAAGGTAGCAGAAGCCTGGGTCGACAAAATGGCTGAGATGAGCCCAAGCTTCTCGACCTACATCGGCAAGAAGGGTGGCGAAGACAAACTCGACGACGCCTCGCCTGAAGGCCTCGAAGAAGACGCGCGTCAGATGCGTCGCGTTCTTGCCGAGGTAAATGCCACAACCCCTCGTGACAAGGTTGACGAAGTCACCAAAGACGCAATGCGCAACAGCCTTGAACTCGGTCTAGAGATTCACGACGCTGGCCTCTGGAAGCGCGACCTAAACGTGATCGCATCACCTGCCCAGGGCATCCGTGACATCTTCGACCTTTCGCCTGCTGCAACCGAGCACGACTGGGAAAACCTGTCAAAGCGCATGCGCGCTGTGCCTGAGGCAATCGATGGCTACATTCGAAGCCTTCGCGAAGGCATCAAGGCCGGAGACACCCCGGCTGCTCGCCAAGTTGTCATGAACCTAGAGCAGGCCGAGGGAATCGCGGCTGCAGATGGCTTCTTCAACAAGTTTGCAGCTGGCGCAAAGGCTGGCGACGCTCAGCTTTCTGCCGCGCTCAAGTCAGAGGTCGAGGCTGCCGGCAAGGTTGCCACCGAAGGTTATGCGGCGCTCGCCGAGTTCTTCAAGAACGAATTGATGCCAAACGCAAACAAAGAAGACGCAATCGGTCGCGAGCGCTATGCGCTATTTAGCCGTCGCTTCTTGGGTGCAAAGGTTGATCTCGACGAGACCTATGAGTGGGGCATCGAGGAACTCGCTCGAGTTACCGCTGAACAGAATGCCGTCGCAAACCAGATCAAGCCTGGCGCAACAGTGCAAGAGGCAATCGAAGTTCTAAACAATGACGCATCTCGCAAACTTCACAGCAAGGATGAATTGCAGAAGTGGATGCAGAAGTTGAGCGACACAGCTATCGAAAAGTTGAACGGCGTTCACTTCGACATCGCTGAGCCACTTCGCACCCTCGAGTGCATGATTGCACCGACCAACAGCGGAGCGATTTACTACACCGGCCCAACCGACGACTTCAGCCGACCAGGTCGCATGTGGTGGTCTGTTCCAGACGGCGTAACCGAGTTCGACACCTGGCGTGAAACCACAACCGTTTATCACGAGGGTGTTCCTGGTCACCACCTTCAGGTAGCTCAGCAGGTTTACAACCGCGCCGAGTTGAACTCATGGCGTCGTCTTGCATCGTGGTCTTCTGGCCACGGCGAGGGCTGGGCGCTCTATGCAGAGCGCCTGATGGCAGATCTTGGCTTCTTGGATGACCCGGGCGACCGCCTAGGAATGCTCGACGGGCAGCGCATGCGTGCGGCTCGCGTCGTGCTTGACCTCGGCGTTCACCTCGGCAAGCAGAAGCTCGACGGCTCTGGCAAGTGGGACTTCGAGTATGCACTCGACTTCATGGGCAAGAACGTCAACATGAGCAAGGAGTTCGTCAACTTCGAGGTACACCGTTACTTCGGTTGGCCAGGACAAGCACCTAGCTACAAGATTGGTCAGCGCATCTGGGAGCAGATTCGCGACGAATACAAAGCCAAGAAGGGCTCTGACTGGGACATCAAGCAGTTCCACCGCGAGGCGCTGAACCTCGGTGGTCTAGGTCTAGACACCCTGAAGTTCGCTTTGCTTGGCTAGCGTTCACCAAGTTTCAGGTCGAGGTCGGGAGTGACAACTCCCGGCCTCGTTGCCGTTAAGCGAAGTTGGTAGGGGCCATCCTTTAGCGCAATCAGCTTGATTCGACCGACCGAGATTGTCTCGATTGCCGCGATTGCCAAATCGAGCAGGTCATCGAGTTGCTCTTCGGTTGCGAAATCACTCTCATCGAGGATCGTCACTTCAATCGATTTAGCCCTCGCCTTAGCAATTGCCTTTTTCATGGCCGGTGTAGCAAGCCGGCCGCCAGAAATTTCATCGTCGAGTTCTTGAGCGAGCTGAGCTGCAGCCTCGCGTTGCGATTTGCTCAGTTTGGGAGTGTGTGAGATTTCTTTAAGTGTTGGCATCACTCTGGCTATCGCCGAGTCGATTCGATTTCTGTGCTCTTGTCTCGCGGTTTGCACAAGCGCGGTCTCTCGGCGTTCAACCATGGTTTGATTTTGAAACCTCTCAATTTCAATTGCAGAGCGATCTAGTCCGCGAGAAATTGTGATGGCCGAGATGATCAGCAAGACGGCGCCGGTGATTCCGCTCTTTGCCAGATATTCGATGCCACTCAGAAGCAACACCTCTGCGACTAAAACCAAGCCTGAAGCGATGGCGAGGCTTTGGCGCTTTCTAACCGCCATCGAACCGACAATCACGGCAACAGCGGTGACATACCAGGTGTCACCATCGGCCAACGGGTCTGATGTGTGAGATGCGTGAACCAAGATCGGAATCACAAAAAGAATCGCCATATTGGTGAGGGTCGCCCATAGGGGTAATTTCACTTCTCTCGATGCGAAAACGGTAATCAAGAGGCAGCCCAGATAAAGCAGTTGAGCAGCCAGAGCAACCGGCAAATTCGCAAAGTGATTTAGGTGAAACAGCCCGAGAATGTTCAAAAACAAGCCGAAGGCAAGCACGAGAAGGCTGAGCACTGAGCGCGAGATCTGAATCATTTCGCACTCCATTCGAAGATCCAGGTGGTGCCCTGGCCCGGTGCGCTCTGCAGGTGAGCACTAACGCCTAGCGCTTCGAGTCGCTCAAACACCGAGACTCTAAGCCCGATGCTGCTTCTTGGCACTCTCGCCATTCTGAAACCGGGGCCGTTGTCGAGAACGACGATTTTTAGGGCACCGTTCAATTTCGACAAATTAACTTCACGCCTGCTTGCGAATTGAGCGTGCTCACGAGAGTTGGCGATTGCCTGAAAAGTTGCCTCGGCTAGGCCGATTGCGATTTCGATTGGAATTTCTGAATCGGAATCAGATTTGATCTTGACCTTGGTGATTTGGTCTCGCTGTTCAACGGCATCCTTGATTGCCGCAAAAAGCGATCTGGAGCCAACGGTTTCGAGCGACATCGGGTCGCGGGCGGCTTCTCTCTCGAGACGACCGATAGCGTCTTCGGCGGCCGAAGCTGCCTGAGCTCGCTGGGCAGAGGTTTCTGCCTGAGCCGCCTCGTCGAGGGCGCGAACCACGCGGTCGTGCACGATTGAATTTATTTTGCTTCGTTCACGCTGAATCACATCTAGAAAGGCGCGTTCAAATCGACTCTGAAAATAGCTTGCATATTCGTTGTCTACCTCTTGAGACTTTTCACGAAGCAACAGGACTAAAACCGCGAGCGCGAAAGCAAAAAAGAAAGCATAGAGAGAGTCTTCAATCGCGCTGCCCAAAGTTGCGCTGCCACCCCAGGCTGACGTGCGAACAAAAACC
>CANGGA010000109.1 GCA_947453285.1 Microbacteriaceae bacterium
CGTGAGCGAATGGAATGCCGAGCAGATTCGCGGCGGCCACAAGCTATCGAAGGAACTCGGATTTCAATTGATTTCGAGCCAGCCTCAATACAGCGCACTCTGGCGAGTAATCGAAGCAGAAGTTGTGCCAACCTGTGAAGAACTCGGTATCTCGCAAATCGTCTGGTCGCCAATGGCTCAGGGCGTATTGACCGGCAAGTATCTGCCTGGGCAACCGGCGCCTGAGGGTTCACGCGGCTCAGACGAGCGCATGGGCGGCATGATGGGCAAGTACCTCAGCGAAGAAGTTTTGACTCGCGTTCAGCTCTTGAAGCCGCTAGCCGACGACCTTGGTCTAACCATGGCCCAGTTCGCGCTGGCTTGGGTCTTGCAAAACAAAAACGTGGCTTCTGCAATCGTTGGGGCAACAAAGCCTGAACAGATTGCATCTAACATCGCCGCGGTTGGTGTCGAGATTCCGGCAGAGGTCATGGCTAAGGTTTCTGAGATTCTAGAACCGGTTGCAGTCTTCGACCCTCGCGAAACCAAAGCGCCAGAGGCTCGCCTGGTTTAGGCAGCTAGCTCTGAGCTAGCTGAAAAACGTTTCCTTCTGTGTCAAAACCGTCACAGTAGTTTGTCGCGCCATAGCGATTTTCGGTCTCGATGCCAAAGACCACTCCGGCGGTTTCGATCACCGAATCACGAGCGGCTTCGATCGATGCCACTGCGAATACTGGCTTGATCACCGCGTCTTCGCGCACTTGCAATGGCGTTGACAAGCCGGAGCGAAATTGCTCGGGCACCGCATGCAGCAAGACTTCGTTCTGCGGCGACATGACCCTGGTGAACTCTTCTGAAACATCGCCGGCGTCAGCTGCTAGAAGTTTGCAATAAAAATCTGTGGCTGACTTGAGGTCTTCTACCCACAAGACGATTGTTGTCACTTGAGACCCTTGTTGATTTTTCTTGCCCAAAGCGGACCCTCATAAATGAATCCCGTATACCCCTGAACCAGGGTCGCGCCGTGAGCGAGTCGCTCCTCGACTTCGGCAGCACTCTCAACCCCGCCAACAGAAATCACGACAAATTCTTCTGCAAGAGTTTTTCGAAGCAAAGCCAAAACCTCGAGCGAGCGCGATTTCAAAGGCGCTCCAGATAGCCCACCGGCACCTTTTGAACCGACCGTCGCCGCATCTGTTTTCAGTCCATCGCGAGAAATTGTCGTATTGGTCGCTATAACACCAGCGAGTTTCATTTTCTTCACGAGCTTGGCGACATTTGTGATTTCTTTGTCTTCGAGATCTGGAGCAATTTTCACTAGCACCGGCTTGCCTAGCGCCTGCCCAACAACGGCTTCGAGAATCGGTGCAAGCGCGTCGACTGTCTGCAGGGACCGCAAGCCAGGGGTGTTCGGCGAAGAAACGTTGACGGCGATGTAGTCGGCGTGCGGGGCGAGCAACTTGGCACTGGTGCGATAGTCGTCGACGGCGTCTTCGACCGCCACTGCCCTGCTCTTGCCAATATTCACGCCAATCACGGGCAGTTTCGAACCGTAGTGCAGTCGCGTCTTGGCAAGACGAATGGCAACCGCTTCTGCACCCTGGTTGTTGAAGCCCATGCGATTGATCAAGGCCCTGTCTGCGATCAGGCGAAAGAGTCGAGGTTTATCGTTTCCGCTTTGGGCCAGCGCAGTCACCGTGCCAATTTCGACGTGCGAGAAACCTAAGTCGCCAAGCGGCTTGATTGCCACGGCGTTTTTATCGAAACCGGCGGCCATTCCAAATGGTCCATCAAAGTGCAAGCCGAGGGTTTGCACCGGATGTTTGCTTCTTAATCTAAAAAGCGCCGAGAGCCCAGTCACGCCGAGAATGCGAATGACAAACATGCCGAGGTGATGGGCACGTTCGGGGTCGATGAACTTGAAGAAGGCGTTGAAGATTAGCTTGTAGAGCACGTCTCTAGGCTATCGCAGGTTTAAATGCAGTACGGGGCCGACGTAATCGCCGACCCCGTCCTGAGCTTTAGTGTTTAGCTGCAGCCGCTGGTTGATCCACAGCCTTCGCAGACGTGGCATGAACCAGATGGTCGCATCTTGATTCCACAGTTGAAGCACAACGGTGCATCAGACTCGGTGCCCTGAAGCATTTCGAACAACTCTGCTGAAGAGTGAACTTCTCGCTTCTCGGTGATCTCGATGCTCTGTGGGGCCGGTGCCGCAGCAACAGCCTCAACTACATCATCAATCTCAACCGACTGTTCGAGCTCAGCAACTGCTGACACAGAACCGTATGAAGGGTTCGCATCGAGTGCAGCTGAACGCTCTGCCGAGGTTTGAATGCCAAGGTATGAACGAACGTCGTAAGGCAGGTAGTCAAGCGCTAGGCGACGGAAGATGTAGTCCATCAGCGACTTGGCCATGCGCACGTCTGGGTCGTCGGTCAGACCGGCTGGCTCAAACGATACGTTGGTGAACTTCTGAACGTAGGTCTCTAGCGGCACTCCGTACTGAAGGCCAATCGAAACTGCGATTGAGAAGGCATCCATCACGCCGGCAAGAGTTGAACCCTGCTTGCCGAGCTTCAAGAACACTTCACCCAAGCCGCCGTCTGGGTATGAACCAGCGGTCATGTAACCCTCTGCGCCACCTACGGTGAACGAAGTGGTTGACGATGGGCGTGACTTTGGCAGACGCTTGCGAACTGGGTGAGACATTCCCGACGCTGCTACTGGAGCTGCTTCGGTCTTAGTCTCGGTCTTCGCCTTAGCATCGCTAAGTGGCTGGCCCACCTTGCAGTTGTCGCGGTAAATCGCAAGAGCCTTTAGACCCAACTTCCATCCCTGGAAGTAAACGTCTGCGATCTCTTCACGAGTTGCGGTCTCTGGCATGTTCACGGTCTTCGAGATTGCACCCGATAGGAACGGCTGAACTGCAGCCATCATGCGAACGTGACCCATTGGCTCGATTGCACGGATGCCAACAGCGGTGTCAAAGATTGCGTAGTGCTCCTGCTTTAGACCAGGTGCGTCAACTACGTGTCCGTTGGTGCTGATGTGATCGATGATTGCCTCGATGGTCTCTTGTGAGTAACCGAGACGGTGCAATGCGAATGGAATGGTCTGGTTGACGATCTGCATCGATCCACCGGTTGAGAGCTTCTTGTACTTCACTAGTGAGAAGTCAGGCTCGATACCAGTGGTATCGCAGTCCATCATGAAACCGATGGTGCCGGTTGGTGCAAGCAATGATGCCTGCGAGTTGCGCCAGCCGTTTTCGGCACCGATTGCAGTGTTTAGTGCCCACTGCTCGGTTGCTGCCTCTAGAACCTGTGCGTCAATTGCCGATACCGGAGTGATTTCGCCGTTAGCTGCTTCGTGCTTGTGCATGATGCGAGCGTGGCCATCCTTGTTCTTCTCGAAGCCGTCGTATGCGCCAACGACTGCAGCCAACTCTGCCGAACGACGGTATGAAGCGCCGGTCATTAGCGAGGTGATTGCGGCGGCAAGAGCAAAGCCCTCTTCGCTGTCGTAAGGAACGCCGATTGCCATTAGCAATGCGCCGAGGTTTGCATAACCGATTCCGAGCTGACGGAACGCACGAGTGGTCTCGCCGATCTTCTCGGTTGGGAAGTCAGCGAAACAAATCGAGATGTCCATAGCGGTGAAGATCAACTCGGTTGCTTTTGTGAACTTCTCGGTGTCGAATGAGCCGTCTGGGTTCAAGAACTTGAGAAGGTTCAACGATGCAAGGTTGCAGCTCGAGTTGTCGAGGTGCATGTATTCGCTACATGGGTTCGATGCATTGATTCGACCCGACTCAGGAGTGGTGTGCCACTCGTTGATGATGTCGTCGTACTGGATGCCTGGGTCAGCACATTCCCAAGCCGCGTCAGCGATCTTGGCGAATAGGTCACGGGCGTC
>CANGGA010000110.1 GCA_947453285.1 Microbacteriaceae bacterium
GCATCGACGGTCGCCTTGACCGAGTTGCGAATGTAGTTGATGTTGCCGCGAGCAAGCGAACGGTCGCTAGAAGAATCTGCAACCGCCTGGCTGAAGTTCTCTGCGCTCGAGTATGGGTAACTTGCTGAAGTTGTGTAGCCATCGACGATCCACTGGATGCGCCCGTCGACTACTGCTGGGTATGCGTCGCCGTCGAGAGTTAGATAAGGAGCAACCGCCTTAACGCGATCGATCGGATTGCGGTTATAGAGAATCTGCGACTTGTCGCCGATTGCGTCGCTTAGCAGAATCTGCTCGCTCTGAAACTTGAGCGCATAGGCAACGCGGTTCACAAAGCCGCTAAGGCTTGGCCCGCCGTTGCCGGCAAACGTATAAGAGCTAGCGCTCGCTCCGGTGCTGTCTGGATAATCGAGCTCTCGGGCGCTGCCGGTTGACTTGCCAACAATCGAGTAGGTCGGTGACTCTTCACCGAAATAGACGCGCGGCTCAAAGGTGCCGAGAGCTCCGGCCTGCGGAATTCCACTTTGCAAGAACACCGGCTGCCCGTCTGTCGAGCTCTGGTTTCCATAGGCGGCAACCACGCCGTATCCGTGGGTGTAAACAATCGTGTTGTTATACCAAGACTGCGAAGTGCCGAGACCCGACTGGTTGAGTTCGCGAACCGCAACCACTGTGTCTTGGGTCTTGCCGTTGATCGAGTAACGGTCGACGTCGAGGTGCTTGGTGAAGTTGTAATACTGCTGAACCTGCTGCAATTGCTTGAATGCGCTCGAAACGAGTGCCGGGTCGATGATGCGAATGTTCGCGGTGGTGTCGACGTCTGCGCGAAGAGCGGTTGCATCGGTCGTGGTCTTCGCCTGGTAGTCGACCATGTCGATGTTGCCAAGACCATATGCAATTCGAGTCGCATCTATGTTGCGCTTGATGAATTCAGATTCGAGAGTTCGCTCGTTTGGCACAACCTGAAAAGTCTGGACAACCCACGGATAAACTCCGGCGAGCACAATCGAACTGACCACCATGAGTGCGGTGCCAACAAGAGCTACGCGCCAGCGACCGATGATTGCAGTTGCCAAGAACAACAACGCAACAACGAATGCAATCAGCGAAAGAATCTGAAAACTCGGAATCGCTGCGTTCACGTCTGAATAGGTTGCACCCGTGTAAAGACCAGAGTCGCTAGTCATGGTCGCATACTGGTCGAGCCAAAGTGCTGCACCCTGTGATGCGATAAACAAAGCAGCGGTGATTGCCAGCTGAAGTCGGGCGGGCTTGGCCACGGTCGCAGAACGACCAGTGAAACGAATGTTGCCAAACAAGAAGTGGGCGGCGGCTGCCAAAACCACAGACACCAAAAGCAACGTCGAAGTGAAGCCAACCAGTTCGTTATAGAACGGCAAATCGAAAAGATAGAAGCCAACGTCGAGGCCGAATTGAGCATCGGTGGTGCCGGTGTAGGTGTGATTTGCGAAGACCGCCGCAGTCTGCCACTGAGCAGAAACCGAGGCTCCGGCAATTAGCGCGGCGATCACAGGCAAGACGACCTGAGCGAACTTGCGCAACTGCTCGGCTAGCAGGCGAAAGGCCTCAACGTTGTCACCCTCAAAACCGCGCGCATAAATCGGACGGCTGCGAACCGCAAGCCAAACGCTTAGCCAAACCACTAGCCCAGCCGTCAGCGCGCCAACCGCAAAAGTCACAACCTGAGCTGTGATCTGAGTGGTGAACACGCTCTTGAAGCCGAGCTGGTCGAACCAAAGCAAGTCTGTGTAGACGCTCGATGCGCTGACCAGTGCGATGAAAATCGCAACCAAAATCACCAGCGAAACTGTGACCGGAGAAACTTTGCGCTTTGTGCTGTTTGCCATTATTTGCCTTCGATTGTTTGGTGCTAGTTGGTTGCGCAGGTAGCGAGACCCGTGAGGCTCTGCTTCTTGCCAATTGCGGTGACGACCTTGAGTGCGTCGTCGAAAGTCTTGACGCTGAAAACCTTCAAACCAGACGGGATGTGCCCGGTGACCTCGTTGCAGTTTTCGGCGGGTGCCAAGAAGAACTTCGCTCCAGCGCGCTGTGCACCATAAAGTTTCTGACGAATTCCGCCGATAGCACCAACGGTTCCGCTTGCGTCGATGGTTCCGGTTCCTGCGATGTTGTTCGCGCCGGTCAATTCGCCTGGAGTAAGTCGATCGTAAATTCCAAGTGCAAACATCATTCCGCCGCTCGGGCCGCCGATGTCGCTCAATTGAAGCTTCACGTTGATCGGAAAGTCATACTTGGTGCCAACGAAAATTCCGAGCACCCAGCGACCCTCTGAGTTTTTTACTGGGCTAATCGAGAAGTCGAGTGGCCTGCCATCGCGAAGCACAGACACCTTGAGCGCATTCGAGCCATCGAATTTGGCAACCAGCTCACGAAGGTGCTCGATGGTGCCAGCGGCCTCGCCGTTCACGCTCGTGATGTAATCGCCGGCGACTAGCTTGCCCGATGAAGGTTTGTTCTTCGAAACCTCGCTGATATAAACATGTGTCGGCACCTGGTAACCGAGTTTCAGCAGCGCAACGGCGATGGCATCCTGCTGAGACTCCTCCATCATGGCCGTGCTCTCGGCATCGACCTGCTGCTGAGTTACGTTTGCCGGAAACATTGCGTCGAGCGGAGTTATTGCCTGAGCCGGGTCGAGCCAAGCCCAAAAGAGTTCTGGCCAGGTCGGGGTTTGGCTGCGATTGCCGACCACGCTGACGGTCAGCAAATCGAGCTGACCGCTGGTTGCGTAGGTTTGGGCATCCGTGATGCTGATGACCTCTTGATCTGAGTCTTTGCCGAGAACGTTCACCACAGGCCCCGGGCGCTCGATCACATAAGGTGCCTGAAAGAAGCTCAGGGTTAGCAGTGAGAGCGTGAACACCAAAAGCAATGAGATGCCAGCAAATGCCCGCTTGGATGGGCGTTTCTTCGGCATTTCGCCTTGGGCATAAAGATTCTCTGGCACCGTTCAAGCCTATTAGCGTTAGTGACAGGAGAAACCATGAGCGACAGCGACTACGAAGACAACGAGAACGACGGCGTCAACCCGCGCGACTTCGAAGCGTTTATGCGCGAGTTTCTCGAAAAGGGCGCGGCCGGCATGGATCTCGAGCAGTTGGCCAAGGCCGCTGGCTTGCCGAATGACCCGGCCCAACTTTCAGCAATGCTCGGCCAACTTCGGGCAGCCATGAACCAGATGGCAACCGAAGACGGTTCGGTCAACTGGAAGCTAGCCAGCGACCAAGCCAGAGCGCTTGCGGCCGGCGGTTCGACACCGGTGAGCGACGACGCTCGCAAAGAACTCGCGAATGCGCTTTCGATTGCAACCCTTTGGCTAAACCAGGCAACGACAATTGCCGAACTGACTCAAGAACCAAAACTGCTTTCGCGCGAACTTTGGGTTCAAGATGCAATGCCACTATTTCAGGCGCTTGCCTCACCGGTCGCAGAACGCATGAGCGCTGCGCTTAGCGAAAGCCTTCGCGAGAGCGCGCCTGACGAATTGTCTGGGGTGCTTTCTAACGCCGGCTCGATGATGAAGTCGCTCGGTGGCGCATTGTTTGCGATGCAGCTCGGTCAGTCACTCGGAAAACTCTCTGCCGAGGTTCTTACTGGCGGCGACATCGGCTTGCCGATTTTCGCTGAGCAACGCGCGGCTTTCGTCACGCAGAATCTGAGCGCCTATGTGAACGAACTCGATGTCGAGAGCGATCAGGTTTTCATTTATCTCGCCGTGCGCGAGCTTGCTCATGCTCGTCTGTTCAAACAGAGCAAGTGGCTGCGCGAACACGTGATTAACCAGATCACCCAGTATGCCGCCGAGATCAAAATCGACACAGAGCACA
>CANGGA010000111.1 GCA_947453285.1 Microbacteriaceae bacterium
ACGCTTTCGGCAAAAAAGCCAGCAAGCAAATCGGCCACACCTAAGAAGCGCTAATGTCTCGCGTTGTCAGTCGGTTCTCGAACGCCGAATCTTTAGCTCGCGGTGCTGCCGAGGAGTTCGTAACCAAAATGGCCGAATTGACTGCTGCCAAGCCAACTGTGAACGTCATGCTCACCGGCGGAACAATTGGCATCGCCACTCTTGCGGCTATTGCAGATCGAGAAGATGCCCATTTGCTCGACTGGTCGAGAATCAATATTTGGTGGGGTGACGAGCGCTTCGTTGCCGCTGACTCTGCAGACAGAAATGCCGTTCAGGCTCGCAAGGCAATGTTGAATAAACTGCCCATCGTCGAGGCGAACATCCACGAGTTTCCCGCTGCAGATGCTGGCCTCAGCCTCGACGAGGCTGCCAACTTCTTTGCCGCCGAATTAGCCTCAACCAAGCCACACTTTGATTTAGCCTTTGTTGGCATGGGGCCCGATGGGCACATCTGCAGTTTGTTTCCGGGCAAGCCGCTGCCGACAGCGGGTGCGCTGGTCGTTGTAGAGCACGACTCCCCTAAGCCACCGCCTCAGCGCCTTAGCTTCACCTATGAGGCGATGAATTCTGTAGACGAACTTTGGTTTGTGGTTGCCGGTGGCGATAAAGCTCCTGCCGTCAGTGCTGTCTTTGGCGACAACCCTGACCAGTTGCCGGCCGGCCGAGTGCGCGGAGCGAAGAACACGATTTGGTTTGTAGATCAAACCGCAGGTGTCGAAACCTGGGGCTGCTAAAACTCCGATTTATTTCTTAGCTGCGGTTTTCTTGGCAGCTGCCTTTTCGGCTTTCTCTGCGGCTGCGGCTGCGTTTGCGGCTGCTGTTCGACGAGCGCGAATCATTGCAACTGCGTCTTCAAGAAGCTCTTTGGCTTCTGCGTCTGTGCGACGCTCTTTTACATATGCCAAGTGAGTCTTGTACGGCTCGTGCTTTGCAGTCTGCGGTGGGTTATTTGCATCGAGACCGGCAGGCAAACCACAGTTTGGGCAGTCAATCTCGGTAGGAAGTTCTTCTTCTAAAACGTTAGAAGCAAAGGCTGGGCTCTGAACGTGGCCCATCACGCAGTAATAGTTGCGAACGGTTCTTTCGGCTTTGAAGCCGCGATCTTCTTCGCCCATTGGGCCGGCGCCAACTCGTGAACCACGAATCGCTGATCCCCCAGTTGTTGACATCTTTGGTCCTTAGACGAGTGTGAATCGGGTGAACAGACCGAGAGTGATAATCACTACGATCCAGACGATGCCAAGGATGATGGTCACTCGGTTGAGGTTGCGCTCGGCAACGCCAGAAGAACTCATGGTGCTTGTGACTCCACCACCGAACATGTCGCTAAGACCGCCACCGCGACCCTTGTGCAACAGAATCAGCAGGGTCAGGAGCAAGCTGGTGATTGCCAGCAACACCTGTAGTGCGATTTGTAGAGCGACCATTTTTTCCTCAGTTTCTAAATCTAAAAAATTATACGCCGATGTGCTTCTGGAAGCGCGCAATGCCGCTGAATTCGTCTGCATCCAGGCTGGCACCGCCTACCAAAACACCGTCGACCTCAGGACTACGAAGGAATCCAGCCACGTTGGCTGCCTTCACAGAACCGCCATAGAGAATGCGAGTTGCCGCTGCAACCTCGGCTCCGTGGGCTTCGGCAATCGCCTCGCGGATCTTCGAACACACCGAAGCTGCCTCTTCTGGGGTTGCCACCTTGCCGGTGCCAATCGCCCAAACCGGCTCATAGGCGATCACAAAATCGGCAAGGTTGTCGTGCCCGGCGAGTGCTGCCAAGGTCTGGCGAACCGGCACGGCTGCCTGTCCCTCTGTTTCGAGTTCTTCGAGAGTCTCGCCGACGCAGATGACCGGAACCAATCCGTGTTTGAATGCCGCTGCGGTCTTGGCTTGAACTACGGCATCGTCTTCTGCGTGATACTGGCGACGCTCGCTGTGACCGATCAGAACATATTTGACTTCAAGTTTCTTTAGGAATGCACCTGAGATCTCGCCAGTGTAGGCACCGCTGTCGAACTTAGATAGGTCTTGCGCGCCCAGTTTCAGTTCGAATTTGTCTGCATCGATCAAAGTTTGAACAGTGCGCAAATCGGTGAAAGGCGGAAACACCGCAACCTCGGCAGTCGAGTAATCGTGGTTTGCGTCTTTGAGTGACCAAGCAAGTTTCTGCACGAGTGCGATCGCCTGTTGGTGATCGAGGTTCATCTTCCAGTTGCCGGCGATGAGTGGAACGCGATTGGTCATTTGTCTATCCTTCTTGCTTAGCCGAGCACTTCGATACCAGGAAGGCTCTTGCCTTCGAGAAACTCTAGGCTGGCACCTCCACCGGTTGAGATGTGACCGAACTGCGAGTCTTCGAATCCTAGGATGCGCACGGCTGCTGCTGAGTCGCCGCCACCAACGACCGAGAGACCATGAACTTCGGTGAGTGCTTTTGCTACTTCGCGAGTGCCATTGGCAAACTTGTCGATTTCGAATACGCCCATTGGGCCGTTCCAAAAGACGGTCTTAGCTTCGCGAATTTCGCGAGCGAAGTTAGCTGCCGAAACCGGGCCGATGTCTAGTCCGAGACCGGTTGCTCCGAATGGGCTGCCTTCGATTTCGTCTGCAGCCGTAATCGCAACTTCTGCGTCTGCGCCGAACTTGCTTGCGACCACGATGTCGGTCGGCAAGATTACCTCGACACCGAGTTCTGCTGCGCGAGTTAGGTAGTTCTTGCAGGTCTCGATCTGGTCTTTTTCTAGCAGGCTCGCTCCGACCTTGTGGCCCTGTGCAGCCAAGAACGTAAAGACCATTCCGCCACCGACAAGCAGTTTGTTAACGCTTGGTAGCAGGTGGTCGATAACGCCTAACTTGTCGCTGACCTTTGAGCCACCGAGCACCACTGCGTATGGGCGTTCTGGATTGTGGGTCAAGCGAGTAAGAACGTCGAGTTCTTTCTCGATCAGAAAGCCACCTGCGCTAGGCAAAGCTTTCGCCAGTTCATAAACAGAAGCCTGCTTGCGGTGAACGACGCCGAAGCCATCGCTTACGAAGAAATCACCGAATTCGGCGAGCTTTGCGGCGAACGCCTCGCGCTCTGCTGAGTCTTTGCTGGTCTCACCCGGGTTGAAGCGCAGGTTCTCGAGAACGACTACTGCCCCGCGATCCATGGCCTTCACGGCACCCTGAGCCTCGCTGCCGACTGTGTCGGTTGCGAAGAATACGTCTTGGTCAAGCAATTCGCCTAGACGCTTCGCGGCTGGGGCAAGCGAATACTTTGCCTCTGGCGCGCCCTCTGGACGACCGAGGTGCGAGATAACTACGACCTTCGCACCCTGGTCGACGAGGTACTTGATGGTGGGAACCGATGCGACGATGCGGCCATCATCGGTAATGCGCTCGCCATCAAGCGGAACGTTTAGGTCGCAGCGAATGATTACGCGCTTGCCATCGAGTGATGGCAGGTCAGCGAGACGACGCATTAGAGCTTGCTGGCGACTAGCTCGGTTAGTTCAACTAGACGGTTTGAGTAACCCCACTCGTTGTCATACCAAGAGCTGATCTTCACGGTGCGACCGATGACCTTGATGAGGCCTGCGTCAACAATCGATGAGTGAGGGTCAGTAACGATGTCGCTTGAAACGATTTCATCTTCGGTGTAAGCAAGGATGCCCTTTAGCGGACCGCTTGCAGCAGCCGCCTTATAGGCAGCCTTGATCTGCTCGACGGTTACGTCGGTCTTAGAAACCAAAGTTAGGTCGGTGATTGATCCGGTTGGAACTGGAACG
>CANGGA010000112.1 GCA_947453285.1 Microbacteriaceae bacterium
TATCAAATTCACGCAGAGGAGTTTGCCTGGTGAGGAATTCAACTAAGAGCGCAGTCGGTGTAATCACGCTCGGCATTCTCGGACTCAGCTATCACTTTGGTCAAGACGCCGTTGTTGCAACCGGTGGTTTCGCAGCGCCAACTTCAAACACGAGCGCAAGCGCTGCTCCGACTGCTTCGGCATTCCCGAGTCAATCAGAAGACGACTCTGAGCAACCGAACCCGGCTGCATCTTCTAGTGCATCGTCTAATACATTGTCCAGCGCGGCTCCCGCTCCAAAGCCGAGTGCGTCTTCGAGCAAGTCGGCATCGACAGCGCCCGCACCGCAACCAAGTGCATCGCAAAGTTCGAACACTACGACAGGCGCAGCCGTAACAAAAAACGGTTCGGTGATTGAGTCTGGTTTCGGAACCGTGCAGGTTCAGGTGACCAAAGAAAATGGCAAGATCACCTCCATCAACATGTTGCAAGCAAACGCGACCCATGGCCGTCAAGGTGCGTTTCCTTACTTAATCGATTACGCGATCGCTGCGAATGGCAGCAACTTCGCAAACCTCAGCGGAGCAACCTACACAACCTCAGCTTTCAAACAATCTCTAAAGGACGCCCTTGCTAAGTTCTAACGTTCGGTTGAATGCAATCACACCACGCAAATCAAAGGGCGTGCTGCAAGCAGTTGCGCTGCTCGGCTTGAGCGTTACGGCTGCCTACTTTTTGCAGAACCATCCGGCATCAACACCAACTTCGAACAGTTCTGCAACCAGCGGTAACAGCGCACCAAAGACTGCAACCGGCGACGCCATCAATTACCAATTCGGAACTATTCAACTTTCGGTCACCAAGGCAAACGGCGCAGTCACCGCAGTCGATCTTGTTCAGGCAACCGCGAGCGCGGGTCGCGACCAAGCGTTTAGCTATTTGGTTCAGGATGCAATCAAGTCGAACGGCAGCAACTTCGCAAACCTCAGTGGTGCGACCTATACGACCGCCGCATTCAAAACCGCACTCGATAGCGCAATTTCAAAGCTGGGCTAATGCACGACTTCGACCACATCGAGCTCTGCATGGGAACCGGCTTTCGGTTTCAGGGCAAGAGCACGCTCGACTATGCAGAGACCGATCACGCAATGCAAATTGCCTGCGCAATCATGCACGAAGCCGACACCATCTTCAGCCTCTACAAACCTGAGTCACCGCTAAGCCAACTTGCCGCTGGCAAGACATCCGTGGCCGAGTGCCCGAGCGTGGTTTCAGAAGTCTGGGATGCCTGCGAAGCCTGGGAACAGAAAACCGACGGCTGGTTCAGCCCGTTCACCCCACAACACACCTTCGACCCAAGCGGATTGGTAAAAACCTGGGCGGCCAGACGCGCGGCCGAGAGCCTGATCGAGGCAGGAATCACCGATTTCACGCTGAATGCGGGCGGAGACGTGCTGATTAGCGATGCCGCTAGCGGCGAGATTGACTGGCGAATTGGGCTCTCAAAACCCATTTCGATAGCCTCAGATGAGTCTGGGGCCGTAACCGTGCTCAACCTGAAAGGCACCGGCTACCGTGCCGTTGCCACAAGTGGCTCGGCCGAGCGTGGGGCTCACATCTGGAACCCAAAATCGCCAGGCAGACAGCCGGCTACCGAACTTATGCAGATTTCCGTGATTGCTCGCGATTTGGTCGAGGCCGATGTTTGGGCAACCGCCGCCTTCGCCGAGGGGCTTGCCTCGATGGCCAGAATCGACCGCGAACCAAACCTTGAGGCACTAGCCATATTGGCCGACGGGCAGCTGGCGGCCACACCCGGCCTAGCCGCGCTTATTGCCAAAGACTAGGCGCAGGCTCTTTCACTCGAGGCAACATCGACTGCTTGGACCATTCGGCCACCCACTTTGGCAAGATTGGCCTCTCGCCAGACCATCCGGTGACTTCGATCACTTCGGCAGGCGTAACAATTCCGCGAGGGTTCTTCAAGAATCGAATGCGAACGATTGCCTTTGCATAGATTTCATTCTTGGCAACGAAGCGCTGTTCGAAATAAAACGCTTCGTCATCCCAGCCGATGACCTTCGATTCGAGATCGAACAACTGCCACGGCATCAGCGATTTTCTGAACGTGATGTTTTCAGCGACTACCACCGGATACCAGTTGCGCTTCTTCCACTCTTTCCAGAGGCCGGCGCGAACTCCTTGATCGAAACGGCCGATGTCCATCAGTGTGAAGAAGATTCCGTTGTTCATGTGGGCATAGATGTCTAGATCGGTTGGCCAAACGCGAAAAGTGCGTCTGCCCATATCTCCGATGGCCAACCTTGAACGCGAACGCCAAGACAGCAACTGCCAAATTAGGCGAAACCACAAATTCATTTTGCGATTACCAGATGGTGACGCGCTGTGATTCGTCGAGCCACAACTTGTCGCCACGCTTCACATCGAATGCTTCATAGAAAGCGTCGAGGTTGCGCACGATTTGGTTGCAACGGAATTCGTTTGGCGAGTGCGGATCGGTTGCAAGACGCTGAATAACAATTTCATCGCGACCCTTTCCGCGCCAAGCCTGACCCCATGACAAGAAGAAACGCTGAGCGCCGGTGTAGCCATCGATAACCGCTGGCTCGGTGCCGTTCAAAGAATTTACATAAGCCTTGTAAGCAATCGATAGTCCACCTAGGTCACCGATGTTTTCACCAATGGTGAGTTCACCGTTTACCTTGTGTGAATCATCGAGCTGCTCAGGCGTCAATTCGTTGTACTGATCAATCAGACTCTTAGTGCGCTCTTCAAACGCGGTGCGGTCTGCATCAGTCCACCACGATTGCAAAGCGCCATCGCCGTCATACTTCGAACCCTGGTCATCGAATCCGTGACCAATCTCGTGACCGATGACTGCACCAATTGCGCCGTAGTTAATTGCGTCGTCGGTGTCGAGGCTAAAGAACGGTGGCTGCAAGATAGAGGCCGGAAAAACGATCTCGTTGAAGCCAGGGTTGTAATAGGCGTTCACGGTCTGAGGGGTCATGAACCACTCGTCTCGGTCAATCGGTGAGCCGATCTTCTTCGTCTCGATAGCAGTCTGAAACGCCGCTACTCGGCGAATATTGCCAACTAGGTCGTCTCGGTCGATCTCTAGAGCCGAGTAGTCACGCCACTTAACCGGGTAGCCGATCTTCGGGGTGAACTTCTCTAGCTTGACCAGCGCCTTCTTCTTGGTCTCGTCAGTCATCCAGTCGAGGGCAAGAATGCTCTCGCGGTATGCGTCGATCAAGTTCTGAACGAGTCCATCCATGCGTGATTTCGCAGCAGGAGGAAAATGCTTTTCGACATAAATTTCGCCAACCGCTTCACCGAGTGAACCCTCGACGGCCTGCACAGCGCGCTTCCAACGTGCACGCATCTCAGGCTGACCGGTTAGCTTGCGACCATAAAACTCAAAGCGAGTGTTTACGAAATCATCGCTCAGGTATGGGGCCATCTGGTTAATCAAGTTGAAGGCAAGCCACAACTTAAGAGTGTCTAGATTCTCGGCAGTGAACATTGAACCAAGTCCCTCGAAGAAGCTCGGGGTCATAACCACGCTCTCGGCAAGAATGCGCTGCTCGAGACCCATTCCATCTAGCCAAAGTTTCCAGTCAAAGTTGCCGCTGAGTTTTTGTAATTCGTCGAACGACTTTAGGTTGTAAGTCTTTTCTGCATCACGTGTTTCAACTACGTTCCAGTGATGAGTCGCGAGCTTGGTTTCGAATTCGAAGATTCGCTTTGCTGCTTCGTCTGCGTCTGCAATTGACCAGCCGGCTAGCGCAAGCATTTGAGAAACATA
>CANGGA010000113.1 GCA_947453285.1 Microbacteriaceae bacterium
AGATGTCATTGCCACGTTCGGTAATGGTTCCGAACATTAGCGGCGCATTCACGCGATTGACGAAATTGGTAATTTGCCAGCGAGAGTCTGCGTTCTCAAGCGGGTCTAGATCTGCGGCGTTTTCTGGCCAAATCACGAGTTCGGGCTTTTCGCTCTGAGTCAGCAGCGGTGCACTCGCATCCAAGTGGTTTTTCAGAATTGTGCCTGGAGCTTGTGCCACCAGTAGGCCGGCTTTGGCGTTTCCTTGAACGGCGGCCACTTTCAACGTGCCAGCCTCGGGCTCGACACTTAGTGGTGTGATTGCGGGAACGACAAAAACCCCGACCAGAGCAATCATGGTCGCAGAACTGCGCCAGTTGGCAATTCGCAGCTGATTTGCACCGAAGAGCATGAGCGCCGTGGCAAAAACCAGCACAAAACTCAAGAGCGAATCGCCGCCCCAAAATACCCAAGGCGCTAGCGGTGAATTTGCTTGAGAAAGCGAGACCCTCGACCACGGAAACCCGCCATAGGGCAAATTGCAAGAGACCCATTCTCTTGCAGTCCAAAGCGATGCCACGGCCAGCGCGAGATTCACAGTTGAGAAAAAGGTCGTGCGTTGGTTTCGATACTTCGAAATCGCAAAGGCAATGCCCCACGCTCCGATGGCGAAAATTGCGGCTTCGAGAATTGAGAGCGCAAGCCAAGGAATTGGGCCGAGATACACGGTCATCCATGGAATCTGTGAGGCATAAAACGCCAGCCCCGAAAGAAAACCAACCAGCAGTGACTGCCGAACGGTTACGACGGTAATTGCATAAAGCATGAGTGCGAGCGAAACAAAAATCGCGATCCAGATTGAATTATCGGGATAGGCCAGCGAAGAGACTAGTCCCCCGGCAATGCCAAAGAGGCAGGCCATAAAAAGGCTCTGTCGCAGTTTGGCGGGGATCGACTTCATGGGTTCAGCCTATTTGCTAGCCATAGAAGCTATAAGCGACGATTCCGCGCTTGACGGCGTCGACAGCATTTTTAGCTGTTTCAGAAAGTTTGCCATCTGCGGTCTGCGAAATTTGGTCTAGAGCATCGATCACTTGCTTGGCCCAGCGAATGAAATCGCCCGGCAAAAGGTCGGCTAGATCTAAAACGGTGTCGAGCCTTGCGCCAGAGGCCCACCTAAAGAAGGCAAAACTGATTGCGAAGTCGAGCTGCTCGGTGCTTGGCAGTTTGTGCTTCTTCGAAAGGGTCTCGAGAGTCCACCACATGTCATTCGTCTTTTCTGCGAATTTAACGAAGCTGCCCTTCGGCAGACGCACTTCAAAGTCTTCTTCGCGCCTAGCTTCATAGACAAGGGCGGCAGCCATCGCCGCAAGGTTCGGGGCATCCATGCCATTCCAAACTCCGTGGCGCAAACATTCAGAAATCAGAAGGTCGCGGTCGCCATAGATCCTGGCGAGGGTTTTTCCGGCTTCTAGAACCACGGTGTCTTCACCATCGAGTTCGATGTATTCGAGGTCTTGCAGCAGATCACAAAGCCTGTCGAATGTGCGAGCAACCTGGTTGGTTCGCCCTTCGATCTGTGCCATGGCCGCATCGAGTTCGCGTTTGAGTTTGAAGTAACGCTCTGCCCAGCGGGCGTGTGCTTCTCTTTCGTTGCAACTGTGGCAGGCGTGATGTTTGAGATCAGACTTGAGCTGACTCATTCGACGCTCTTTTTCGTTGCGCCCCTTTGAAGCACGGATGTCTTTGCCGCGCTCTGCTCGAGTTCTATTCGAAGCAAGTTCGCGTTCGATATCGCTAATCTCGCGTCGCATTGACGCGTAGTTCATAAAGTCGCCAAGGTGGCAGGTCATCGACTGCTTGTATGCATCGACCGAGACCTGCTTTTCACGAAGCCCTTTGGCAAGGCCAACAACCGAACGGTCTGCCTGAAACTGCGCAAACGAAAGCTCAAGAACCTCTCTCGCTCGGTTTCGCCCAAACGCCTCAATGAGGTTTACGGCCATGTTGTGGGTAGGTCTGAATGCACTGATTAGCGGATATGTTCGCTTGCTCGCCAAGCCAGCAACCGAGTTCGGGTCGAGATTCGCTGACCACTGAATTACCGAGTGTCCTTCGGTATCGATTCCTCGTCGCCCAGCGCGGCCCGTGTATTGGGTGTACTCCCCTGGGGTGATCTGCACTCGGCCCTCGCCGTTGAACTTATCGAGTCGATCTAGCACAACGGTGCGAGCCGGCATGTTGATTCCGAGCGACAGCGTCTCGGTTGCGAAAACAACCTTCACCAGCTTGCGTAAGAACAGCTCTTCGACCACCTCTTTGAAGGCAGGTAGCATTCCTGCGTGGTGGGCGGCAACACCTCGCTCGAGAGCGGTCAACCACTCGAAGTAGCCGAGTGTGTCGAGGTCTTCGTCTGCGATGTTGTAACACTTTTCTTCGACGACTCGACGAATTTCTTGCTTTTCTTCGGTCGTGGTCAGTCGAACCGACGAGTGTTGACAAGCCTTTACTGCTGCTTCGCAGCCGGCGCGCGAGAAGATGAAAAAGATTGCCGGCAGCATCTCATTCTCGTCGAGCAGTTCAACCATTTCGGGTTTTGAAAGCTTAGGAATCAAGCCCTGATTTCGGGGTTGTCCCGGATAGCCGCGGCGACCTCGAAGTGGGCGATTTGTCGGCTGCCTGAGTTTCTGGGCGTGTTTCTGAGCCAGTTCGGGATTCACTCGAACCGAAGATTGAACCTCTTCGAACAGATCGAGCATTTCGGATCCAAAAAGCACGTGCTGGCTCAGCGGCACAGGACGGTGTTCACTAACGATTACCTTGGTGTCTCCTCGAACTTCGTCGAGCCAGGCACCAAATTCTTCTGCGTTTGAAACGGTTGCGCTCAGTGAGATGATCTTCACGTCTTTTGGCAGGTGAAGAATCACTTCCTCCCAAACCGCTCCCCTGAATCGGTCTGCCAGGTAGTGAACTTCATCCATGACTACAAAGCCAAGAGAAATTAGGTTGTTGCTGTTCGCGTAGATCATGTTGCGCAGCACTTCTGTGGTCATCACCACAATTTGGGCGTCGCCGTTCTGGTTGGTGTCTCCGGTGAGCAGCCCAACTCGTTCCTGGCCGTAGCGGTTGACCAGCTCAAGATACTTCTGGTTGCTGAGGGCCTTTATCGGCGTTGTGTAAAACACCTTCTGGTCGGTTTCGATAGCAAGGTGAATTGCGAATTCGCCGACTATGGTCTTTCCGGCTCCGGTTGGAGCGGCAACCAAAACGCCATTGCCGGCCGCCAGGGCGTTGCACGCCTCGATTTGAAATTCATCTAGACCGAATGGAATTTGGTCGATAAATGTCTGAACCGATTTGGGTTTTTTATCCGCTTTGGCTTTGGCAAAGCGTTCGGCCGGGCTGAGTTCTTCCACTAGGTATCAGAAACTATTTTGGCGAGGCGGCGCGCTTTGTTTCTATCGTGAAGCCAGGTAATGAGGGCTGCGATGAAATAGAAGATGACTAGTGGCAGCATCACCAAAAGCATCGACATCGGATCTGCGGTTGGCGTTGCAAGCGCGGCCACCAGTGCGATTATCAATATCGCCGCTCGCCATGATTTCAAAATGCTCTTTGCGCTTAGTGCTCCAATGAAGTTGAGCAGCACAAGCACAACCGGCATCACGAAGGTGATTCCAAAAATTAACAGGATGCGCAAAGCGAACAAGACGTATTCGTTTGCGTTAATGACGTTTGCGCTGCCGGCAGGGGTGAAACCGAGAAGCGTCTTGATGAATGTCGGAA
>CANGGA010000114.1 GCA_947453285.1 Microbacteriaceae bacterium
GATGCGCAGAATGGCTCTGGCCGTCGCTGAGCGAGCCGGTGCAAATGCCTTTGACATCGTTGTCGCCGGTGATGACGTGACAAACGGCAAACCGCATCCAGAGGCATATTTAAAGGCAGCACACCTGCTTGGGGTAGACATCACACACTGCATTGCCTTCGAAGACTCGATTTCGGGTTTACACTCAGCCGAGGCCTCCGGCGCTCTCGCAATTGGGGTGCCGAACATCGTTCAGCTTGCCGAAAAACCGGGTCGAATCATCTGGCCCACATTGCAAGGCGTATCAACCGATGACCTGATCGACTTCTATAGAAAGCAGCGAACAAGCAATGACGGCAACTAAGTCACTACCTCGAGGTGTTTTTCGAGTCGGAGATCGCGTTCAACTGACTGGTCCAAAGGGCAAACTCAACACCATCACGCTTGAGCTGGGTGGCAGTTTTGGAACGCACCGTGGCGAGCTGAAGCACGACGATATCATCGGCCAGCCAGAAGGTTCGGTTATCAAGAACCACAATGGCATCGAATATCTGGCGCTTCGCCCGTTGCTCACCGACTTCGTTCTTTCAATGCCACGCGGCGCAAATATTATTTATCCAAAGGATTCAGCACTTATTGTCACAATGGGCGACATCTTTCCGGGCGCTAAGGTCGTCGAAGCTGGAGTTGGCTCTGGCGGTCTAAGCCTTTACCTTTTGCGCGCCATTGGCGAGAACGGCCAACTCGACTCGTTCGAACGACGTTCCGAATTTGCCGAGATCGCTAAAGCTAATGCGGTGAGCCAACTTGGCTACGAACCAAAAAACTGGAACATTCACATCGGCGATCTGCAAGAGCGATTGCCAGAAGTGGTCAAGAGCGCTGACGCCGATCGCGTAGTGCTAGACATGCTTGCTCCGTGGGAGTGTGTAGAAGAAGCCGCAGAAGCTCTAGTGCCTGGCGGGCTAATCATCGGTTACGTGGCGACTGTCACTCAACTCTCACGCTTCACCGAAGCTGTTCGAGCAAGTTCGCACTTCGCAGAACCGGAGGCATTCGAAACGCTATTCAGAACCTGGCACCTGCAGGGGCTAGCCGTTCGACCAGACCACCGAATGATTGGTCACACCGGCTTCCTCGTGACCGCTCGTCGGTTAGCACCTGGCACGATTCTGCCTAAGTTCAAAGGCAAGCAGAAGCCCGAATTCAGCGATGAAGACTTGGCCGCCTGGAACCCAGATCACCTCGGCGAAAGATTGGTAAGCGACAAGAAGTTGCGCAAAACGGTTCGAAACGCGACCGCTACAGCACAGGCTCGGCTTGACCAAGAATCTAACGACCAACCATAAACTTGTCTAACTCGAACGAAAGTAATTCATTGCGCAAAATCATCGCCATGGCCGTCATCATGCTGGCAACCACTCTTTCTGCTTGCTCACCAGCGAGCAACACGCTTGCCAGCGACTACGCATCGCTGCCACAGGTGTGTGCAAAATATGCGACCGGGTCAAACGCAGACAAGGTTTCGGCCTCGGGTGCCTTCGGCACAAAACCAACCATCACCTTTGCTACGCCACTTTCAACAAACGTGCTCGAGACCAAGGTTCTTTCTGAGGGGTCTGGGCCAGTTTTCGTTGGCGGCCAAGAAGTTAAATTCGAATACTCGGCATACAACGCTGCCAGTGGCAAAGAATTCGCGGCTTCGAAATATGACGGCAGCGATGCTGTTGCGCAATATTTCAGCACCGGACAGAAACTCGACTTCTGCCACGCGCTCTCTGGCGTGAAAGAGGGTTCGCGAGTAGCAATTCTGATTCCGGCTCTTATGGCGCATGACGGCAAGGGTGACACCACCAACGGAATCAACCCAACCGACAACCTACTATTCGTAATTGATCTAAAGAAGGTCTACCTGCCTCACGCAGTTGGCGAGAAGCAGGCACAGCAAAACGGCATGCCTACCGTGGTTCTTTCAACCTCGGGTCAGCCGGGCGTTCAGGTTCCTAAAACCGCAGCGCCAAGCGAATTCAAACTGGTCACCCTGATTAAGGGCCACGGTCCTAAGGTCGCCATCGGCGACACGGTTACCCTGCACTACAGCGGGTTCATCTGGAGCTCTGGAGTTCAGTTCGATTCGTCTTGGACAAAAAATGCGCCTGTGCAGTGGCAACTTACCGAGACTGGGTTCATCAAGGGCTTCGTGAAGGCTCTAGACGGAGCGGTCGTTGGCTCACAGATCATGGCGATTATTCCTCCTAGCGAGGGCTACGGCGATGCTGATCAGGGTTCAATCCCCGCAGGTTCTACATTGGTATTCGTAATCGACGTGCTTGGCGACGAAAAGGCAAGCACCAATTAGTGGGGCGAAAATGAACGATAACGGGGGGTACCAGAGAGACAAGGCCGATGCCGCCGAGCGTTTGCTCAACATCACGCTTGCCTTGATCTCAACCCGCATTGGCATGACCAAATCCGAGTTGTTTTCAGCGATTCGCGATTACCGAAATGACATAGAAGCTGGCATCAGCCTGAAGTCGCTCGAGAAAAAATTCGAGCGAGACAAGGATGACTTGCGTGCGAGCGGAATTCAGCTCGAGACCACAATCTTGCAGTCTGACATGGGCGATAACCAAGAGACTCGCTACATAATCAACCCGAGTGGATTTCAGTGGCCGAAAGACGTCACCCTTTCACCAAAGCAATTGCAGTTGCTGCAGTTGGCTTCTACGGTTTGGCGCCAAGCATCGCTTTCGAGTGATGCAGCTCGCGGGCTAGATCGCCTTCGAGCACTCGGATCGGTTTCTCCATCTTCAGACCTGATTGGTTTCGCTCCTCGAATCAAGACTCACGAGCCGGCCTTTGTTCCACTAACCAATGCGGTAACAGACCGCCATCAGGTTTCATTCGAATATCGCAAACCGGGTCAGTCAAAGTCTGAGCCTCGAAACTTGCAACCCTGGAAGATTTCAAACATCGAGGGGCAGTGGATTGTTCAAGGATTCGACACAGACGCCAACGACTATCGAAACTTCCTGCTCAAGCGCATCGTTTCTAATGTGAAAATTTCAGATCAAACGTTCGAGGCGCCGAGTCAGGCGCACGTCGCCGAACTGCAGCGACTGCTCGATCTTCACATTTCTTCGAACGTCGCCAAGTTGCGAATTAAACGCGACTCAATGGCTTGGTTCCACTTCGATTTGCCAACCGCTGGCTCTAGCGAAGAAGAGGAATTCGAGATTCAATACATGGACCTCTGGCTGCTCGCAGATGAACTTCGCGACTACGCGGGCGACTTTGTGGTTGTCGAGCCAAAAGAGCTAGACGAGGCAATTCGACACGGATACGAGAAGGTGGCTGCCGATCATGTCTAAATCAAACAAAGCAACCGGTCGCGATCGCTATAACTTCTTGCTGCCCTTCATTGGCTACGTTGTTCAGAACTCCCCGGTCGAAATCGCAACCGTAGCAAATCATTTCGGTGTCGACGAAAAGTTCGTTCGCGATGCCGTCACCACGCTTACCGTAACGGCCACTCAGAGAGCTAGTGGTGGCGAGGACTGCTACTACAACTTTGCTGAGGATTTGCTTGAAGAAGGAATAATCTCAATCACTCAAACCGATGGCATTGATGCAGCACCGCGACTCTCTGGAAAGCAGGCCTCTGCTCTCGCTGCCGGGCTCTCGATCTTGGCTTCGCTTCCAGAATTTTCGAGTCAGAGCGAGATAAGAGAGCTGCTTGAAATCATTGCTAGGGGAAGCACCGTCACCGGTCCACCGGTCATCGA
>CANGGA010000115.1 GCA_947453285.1 Microbacteriaceae bacterium
GAAACTCTTTCGGATATTTTCGAGAAACTGAGCGCTCAGGCAAACCCCGAGAACCCAAACGGGCTGCGTGACCTATTGGCAATCGAACTTCTTTATGCCAGTGGCTGTCGCGTTAGTGAGCTCGTCGGGTTGAACCTCGAAGACGTCGACTATGCGCGAAACATTCTGCGGGTCATGGGTAAAGGTTCGAAACAACGCATGGTGCCGTTTGGTGGCCCGGCAAGAGATGCCTTAGATATCTGGATTCGCACGGGGCGTCCTCAGCTTGAGAGCGACAAGAGCGGGCAAGCGCTGATGATTAATTCGCGTGGTCAACGTCTTGGAGTGCGTCAGGTCTACGCCCTTGTAGCGGGCTTGCTTGACGGCACACCGACCGGCGTTGCTGGACCTCACGCGCTCCGCCATTCGGCGGCCACACACCTCCTCGATGGTGGGGCAGATCTGCGTGCTGTTCAAGAGTTGCTCGGTCACGCCAGTCTTGGCACCACTCAGATCTACACGCACGTGTCTGTCGAGCGTCTGCGTGACGGATACAAGAAGGCGCACCCACGCGCTTAGTCTGTGGGCAGCAACACGGTAGGCGCCAAATTGCCGTAGCGAACTAGCGGAGATAAATAGCCGTTGAGTGTTCTGAGCGAAAAGTGCAGGCAAAGCTGGTCGGCGCAGTGCTGTCGATAACTAGCATCTGGCTGGCAAGTAGCGGCAACGGGCTGCCCGGCGACGACATCGGTGCCAGCGATAAGCGTGCTGCAGACCGGCTCAAACTCAAGCAGGTCTCCGGCCCTAGTTTTTAGCGATAATACCTGTCGATCGACCACTTTGCCGCTAAACCAGACCGTGGAATCAGTGGGCGCAAACACCGGCTCTCCCACCTTTACTCGGTAATCGACGCCACGATGGCCAGCTGAGTAGTCGCTGCTTGGCTGAAAATATGGGTTGATCAGCTGAAGTGGCGCGCTCAAAGGCGCTTGCCAGGGCTGGAGGGTTGGTATTTCATCCGCACCCGCTTTTGCGTTTTGTTGCTGCCAAAGGGCAACGGAAATCAACAGGATGGCCATAGCCCGAGTGAGCACAATCTTTCGCAGTGGATGCATGTTTCGAGATTGCTCCGATTTCGCGCTCGCGGGAGCATCCGTGGTCAATCTGTGGATAACTTTTGGCTGAATGTCAGACCCCAGGTTGATTGCCAAAAGACTAGCCAGAGCCCGAAACCCGCTGTTATGCTTGGTTCTAGCGGTATTCGCTAAACAAAACCTCTTTTGAGACCTTTGTTTTGCTGTGCCGACTTCGCGTGTCGAACAACATACGAATTCTCCAGTCACCAATTTTCATTAGTGCGAATTCGATGCGACACCAGGTGTGACAAACAACCGTTTGATCGCAATTAACTGAGGGTGCGTTCGCGCGCCAAAAGGAGAACTGCAATGGCAGTCGTAACAGTACGCCAGCTTCTCGATGCAGGTGTTCACTTCGGACACCAGACTCGTCGCTGGAACCCAAAGATGCGTCGCTTCATTCTGACCGACCGTTCAGGCATCTACATCATTGACCTACAGAAGTCATTGACCTACATCGACAAGGCATACGAATTCGTTCGTGAAACCGTTGCACACGGTGGAAGCATCTTGTTCGTTGGAACCAAGAAGCAAGCACAGGAAGCAATTGCTGAGCAGGCTCTTCGCGTTGGTCAGCCTTACATCAACCAGCGTTGGTTGGGTGGACTTCTAACTAACTTCGGAACCATCCAGAAGCGTCTTGCGCGTCTAAAGGAACTAGAAGTTATGGACTTCACCGGCAAGACCAAGACCGGTCTTACCAAGAAGGAACTTCTTATTCTTCGTCGCGAGAAGGACAAGCTAGAGAAGTCACTTGGTGGTATCCGCAACATCTCAAAGACTCCATCAGCGATCTGGGTTGTTGACACCAACAAGGAGCACCTAGCAATCACCGAAGCAAAGAAGCTAGGCATTCCTGTTATCGGAATTCTTGACACCAACTGTGACCCAGATGAGGTCACTATCGGTATCCCTGGAAACGACGACGCAATTCGTTCGGTTCAGGTTCTAACCCGCGTTATCGCAGATGCAGTTGCAGAAGGCCTTATCGCACGTCACGCAAAGCCTGAAGAGGCAGCAGAGCCACTAGCTGAGTGGGAGCGCGAACTTCTAGAGCAGAGCGCCGCACCAGCAGCAACTGAGGCACCTGCAGCAGTTGAGGCTCCAGCAGCAGAGGAAGCAAAGTAATGGCAAACTACACCGCCGCAGATGTAAAGGCGCTTCGCGAGAAGAGCGGCGCCGGAATGATGGACTGCAAGGGCGCACTTGATGAGGCCGACGGCAACATCGACAAGGCCATGGAAGTTCTACGACTAAAGGGCCTAAAGGGCGTTACTAAGCGCGAAGGTCGCACCACCAGCAACGGCTTGATCGTTGCTCGTGTTCAGGGCGGCACCGGCTGGCTAGTCGAGCTCGCTTGCGAGACCGACTTCGTTGCAAAGGCTCCAGTATTCGTTGCACTTGCTGACAAGGTTGCAGACGCAATCGTTGCAGCAGGCGCAAAGACCCTAGAGGCTGCACTTGCTGCAAACCTTGACGGCAAGTCAGTTGTTGACGCAATCAACGACGAAGCTGCAATCATGGGCGAAAAGGTTGAACTTCGCCGTGTAGCAGTTGCCGAAGGTCAGGCAGTAGACGCTTACCTACACCGCACCAGCAAAGACTTGCCACCTCAGGTTGGCGTTCTTGTTGCTTACGCGGGCAGCGATGCAGACACCGCTCACGACGTTGCAGTGCACATTGCAGCATTCTCACCGACCGCGCTTACCCGCGATGACATCAGCGCAGAGGTTGTTGCAACCGAGCGTCGCATCGCAGAAGAGACCGCACGCAACGAGGGCAAGCCAGAGGCAGCCCTTGTCAAGATAGTTGAAGGCCGCGTAAACGGCTTCTTCAAGGAAAACGTGCTTCTCGAGCAGGACTTCGCAAAGGACAACAAGTTGTCAGTTGCCAAGGTTCTTGAGAACGCTGGTCTAACCGTTTCGGCATTCGCTCGCATGCGCGTTGGTGCCTAAGCCATAAATCACGGATGAAGGCTCGGCCATTTGGCCGGGCCTTTTTCTTTGCTCGCCTAGAATAAAGAGGGAAACAGAGCCAAGGAGGACCAATTGCCAGGTAAAAAGCGTCGCGTATTGCTCAAGCTTTCTGGTGGGGCATTTGGCGGGGGAACCCTCGGTGTAAACCCAGACATCGTCGCCGAAATGGCACGCGAAATTGCAGAGGGTGCAAAGCACGCAGAAGTTGCAATCGTGGTTGGTGGTGGAAACTTCTTTAGGGGAGCAGAACTTTCACAGCGCGGCATGGAGCGTTCTCGCGCAGACTACATGGGCATGTTGGGCACAGTAATGAATGCCCTCGCTCTTCAAGACTTTCTAGAACAAGCCGGCGTTGACACTCGCGTTCAGAGTGCAATCTCGATGGCGCAGGTCACCGAGCCTTACATTCCGCTTAAAGCAATTCGCCACCTAGAAAAAGGCCGCGTAGTGATTTTTGGTGCGGGTGCGGGCCTTCCATACTTCTCAACCGATACCGTTGCCGCACAGCGTGCACTTGAGATCAAGGCAGACGAAGTTCTCGTTGCCAAGAACGGTGTTGATGGAGTTTATTCAGCAGATCCTAAGAAGGATGCCAACGCGAAAAAGCTCGAGACCATTACTTATCAAGAGGCCCTTATTCAGGGTTTGAAGGTTGTTGATGC
>CANGGA010000116.1 GCA_947453285.1 Microbacteriaceae bacterium
CGGGCTCAGCGCGGTCGGCTACGTGCCGGTATGGCTTGCCATTGTCGTGATTAGTCGCGATGTCTTGCTCTTCATGTTTTACCCGGTTCTGGCAAAGCACGGATATGGTCCGTTGCCAGTTCACTACCTCGGCAAGGCCGGCACCTTTTCACTTCTCTACGCGTTTCCGCTTCTGCTAATTGCAGCTGCCCTGCCGGCAGGCGCCGAATTTGTTTTGCCGATTGCTTGGGCTTTTGCATGGTGGGGCATTGGGTTGTATTGGTGGGCCGGGGTTGTCTATCTATTACAGGTGCGTAACGTCGTGAAATTGGGTCATAGCGATTCGGCTAGGCTTGGCAACTGAGGAACCCATGAACTTTGACGAACTAGGGCACAGCGGCCCCGCCGGTGAATTTGATTCAACCCAACGCTTTAACGATGACTTGCTTGCTCAAGATCCGCACGGACTAGACAGCGAAGAGCGCGATGCTATTGACGCCCTTCCTTCTGGCAGCGCCATCTTGATTGTTCAGCGAGGCCCTAATGAGGGCGCCCGTTTCTTGCTCGACCAAGACGTCACCACCGTAGGCCGTCACCCAAATGCAGATATTTTCTTGGATGACGTTACAGTTTCTCGACGTCACGCCGAGTTTCGTCGAAGTGGCACTTCATTCATGATTGACGATTTGGCTTCGTTGAATGGCACCTACTTCGATGGCGTTAGAATCGACTCAGCGCTGCTCGATGACGGTGCAGAAGTTCAAATTGGAAAATTCAAATTCACTTTCTTTGCATCACGTGCAGATCTAGGAGAATAAAAATTGGCTGAACCTACACCAATTTTTCAAGCCCGCGCCGGCAAGCTGGTTACTATCGGCCAGGTGCTCGCTCTGCTCACTCCAGACTTTCCCGAAGTAACCCAGTCGAAACTTCGATTTCTAGAAGAAAACGGTCTCATCACACCACAGAGAACTGACTCGGGTTACCGCAAATTTGCAGAGGCCGATGTAGAGCGACTGAAACTTATTCTTGAACTTCAGCGTGATCGCTACTTGCCACTAAAAGTAATCGGTCAATACATCGCAGACCTAGACGCAGGAAAATCGCCAGCATTGCCTGGCGATGACGGCAAACCGAACAAGCACGCTCGAGTTGCGCAAGTAAAGAACGTAACCAGAATCGAACTCATCGCCGAAACTTCGATCACCGATGCCCTAATTGCTGAGGCCCAATCGGTTGGCCTGATTTCGGAAGAGCCGTTTAGCGCTAACACAATCGAAATCGCACGCTCGATCATGAAATTGAATCGCGGCTTCGGGTTGACTCCTCGCCACCTTCGTGGAATCAAGACGGCTGCAGATCGTGAAATCGGCATCATCGAGGGCGTTATCGCACCGGTTTTGACCAAGAAAGAGGCATCGAGCCGCTCGAAGGCGGCCCATTTTGCCGAGGAATTGCAGAGTCACTTCGCCAGCATCCGTGAGGAATTGATTCGCGGCGCAATTTCTAAAATCGACGACTAATCTTCGCCACAACACTGGTTTTAGCGCGACACGCCGAGCATATTAATTAACGGAGCTATACCTGTTGTTCAGGCAAGAATTGCTCTAGAACTTAAACCTGTGGTTGAACCTGAAGGAGGCATTGTGATTCCAACCGATGAGTCAATGTCGTCAGAAAACGACTACTCGCAAGACATGCTGTTCACCGATGGCAGCCCTTCTGCAGACCCAAAGGTCGGCTATCGAGGCATCTCGGCAGCATCTGCCGCTGGCATTAGCTACCGCCAACTCGATTACTGGGATCGCACCGGTTTGGTGCAGCCAAGCGTTCGTGGCGCTGCCGGATCTGGTTCGCAAAGACTTTATGCATTCAGGGACATCTTGGTGCTCAAACTCGTGAAGCGTTTGCTTGACACTGGCGTCTCGCTTCAGCAAATTCGCATCGCGGTCGAGCAACTTCGCGCAGCGGGAATCAACGACCTTGCTCGCACCACCCTGATGTCTGACGGAGCGCGCGTTTACCTTTGCACCACCGAAGATGAGGTAATCGACCTACTTGGCCGCGGCCAGGGAGTCTTTGGAATTGCGGTCGGCAAAGTTCTTCGAGAAGTTGAGGCCAGCTTGGTTCACATCAAGGCCAACCACATTGATGAAATCGACGAACTTTCTGCTCGTCGCGCTAGCCGCAAAGCGGTTTAGTTTTCGCCTTCGGGCTTTTCGATCTCAAGTTTGAAGTTCCAACTGCCAGTCTGGGTTGAAACTTCATTTTGCTTTGCCGAGGTCTCGTCATCGTTCCAGGCCGGTTCGCTCCACTGCTCGGTCGCAAGCTGCCCATTTTCTGCAAATTCTTCAATCGGCTCATCGCCAATCAGGTCTTCACCAAGTTCTTCGATTGCTGTTTCGATGGTCACTAGCTCAGGACCCTTTTTGCCGCGCTTGTGCCGTCTAAAGAATTTGCGCTTTTCTTTTGGCTTTTCTTGAACCACTTCATCGTTTGGCTCTGCAAATGAGTCGAGCGCACGCTTCAACAGGGCGGTAAAGAAGTCTGCGATTTCGGCAGCACCATCTCCGGGCCAGGTGTGAATCGGTCGAGCCGCTCCTTGGGTCTGTTGCAGGTGAGCGCGTTCATCCAGGTAATCGGGAATCAAGAGTTCGGGGAACATGTCCTTAAGTTCTTGCACCCTGAAGTCTTGTTCTTTCGAAGCCGCGCGGTGACGGTTGATCAAAATGCCTAGCGGGCGAACGCGTTTGGTGATGGCTTCTCGCACCTCTTCGAGTGCACGGATGGCGCGGTCGGCGGCAACCACCGAGAAAATGCCAGGCTCGGTGACAATCAAGACTCGGTCGCTGGCTACCCAGGCGGTTCTGGTTAGGGCGTTAATTGAAGGTGGGGTGTCGATGATGACCAGGTCGTACTCTTTTTCGACCGTGTGCAGCGCTTCTTCGAGCTTCCAAGTCTGGCGAACCGTCGGGTGAGGGGTGTCGTGGTGGATGCTTCTAGGGCTGCCGACCAATACATCAACCGAACCAGTTGCCACCTTGCCCCAAGTTGAAGATACGATTGAGGCAGACACGACGTTGTGTTTGGGGTTCTTGAGAACACTGGCAACGTTGTTCTTGAATTCTCCGACGGCACCTAATCCGGTGGTTGCATCGCACTGTGGGTCGAGATCGACAACCAAAGTCTTGAGTCCCTGAGCGAACGCAGCTGACGCCAAACCAAGGGCAACCGTGGTCTTGCCAACGCCCCCCTTTAGGGAGCTAACGCTTAGAACATGCACCTGAATAGGCTACCTTTTTTATTCAAGGGCCCAAAACCCTTGTTCGCAATTACGACCGAAGGAACCGATGTTCAAGAAGATTTTGGTTGCCAACCGTGGCGAAATCGCTGTTCGCGCCTTCAGGGCCGCCTATGAACTCGGCGCCAAGACCGTGGCCGTGTTTCCTTTTGAAGATCGAAATTCAACCCACCGCCTCAAGGCAGACGAGTCTTATCAGATTGGCACCGTTGGCCATCCGGTGCGGGCATACCTCGACGTCAGCGAAATCATCCGAGTAGCCAAAGAATCTGGTGCAGACGCAATTTACCCGGGCTACGGTTTTCTTTCGGAAAATCCTGAACTCGCAGAAGCCGCAAAACAAAACGGAATAACTTTCATCGGCCCGAGCTCAGATGTTTTGGAAATGGCCGGCAATAAAGTCACGGCAAAAGACGCTGCCATCCGCGCGGGTGTTCCGGTTCTCAAGTCAACCCAGTC
>CANGGA010000117.1 GCA_947453285.1 Microbacteriaceae bacterium
CTGATAATTGCGGCTAACGCCGCCTATGCATTCACCTTCATTCAGTTCAAGGGTCGCGAAATCTACTTCGCTTCTCTTGTTGCCTTGATGGTGTTGCCATTGCAGTCTGCACTGATTCCTGTGCTTCGCGGTTTCGTTTGGTTCAAGCAAACCACTGGCATTCAGCTGATCGGCAATTATCCGTCTGCCTGGATTGTGCACTCGGCCTTCGCTCTGCCGCTCGCAATTTATATCTTGCGAAACTACATGCTTACGCTTCCGCCTTCATTGCTTGAAGCGGCCCGCATGGATGGCGCGAGCTACTACCAAATCTTCTGGAAGCTTGTGATGCCAATGTCGATTCCGGCAATTGCGTCTTTCGCCATCTTCCAGTTTCTGTGGGTTTGGAACGACTACCTGATTGCCTTCATCTTTGTTGGCGAGCAGAAGCCGGTGATGACCTGGAAACTCATGAGAATGCTCGGCCAGTATGGCGGTGGCTGGCAAGACGTTGCTGCCGGTTCGTTCATCAGCCTCATAATTCCGCTTCTCGTGTTCTTCTCTCTTCAGCGATACTTCGTTCGCGGCCTAACCGCGGGTGCGGTGAAGTAGCAAAGCTTTGGCAACAAAAGGGGTCGCCCAAGTGGCGACCCCTTTTCTCTTGCCCTTTTTCGGTAGAATTGAGCCCATCCGGGCGTGTTTTTAGGACTTTCTTTTGACTCCAGCAGATCTAAGCGATGCGATTGTGCGCATCTTGGCCAAATTGGTGGCCGAGGGGAGACTCGCGTCTGCAGAATTGCCAGCCGAGGTAGTCATCGAACGCCCGAAGAATCGCGAGCACGGCGACTGGGCAACCAACGTGGCCATGCAGCTATCGCCGAGATTCGGCCTAAAACCTCGTGAATTCGCCGAACTGCTTGCTGGCGAATTACAAGAAATCGAGTCAATCTCAAAGGTCGACATCGCCGGCCCTGGCTTCATCAACCTAACTTTGAGTGCAGCCGCAGCTGGCGAATTGGCAAAGGCCATTGTCGAGGCCGGCGAAAACTATGGCAAGTCAGCCGAGCTTGCAGGCGTCAAGATGAACCTCGAGTTCGTCTCGGCAAACCCGACCGGGCCGATTCACATCGGTGGAACCCGCTGGGCGGCCGTTGGCGACTCGCTAGCTCGAGTGTTCGAAGCCCAGGGCGCAACGGTTACTCGCGAGTACTACTTCAACGACCACGGAGCGCAGATCGACCGTTTTGCTCGTTCACTGCTTGCCGCGGCCCGCAACCAAGACGCTCCTGAAGACGGTTATGCCGGCGCATACATCACCGAAATTGCCGACCGCGTTTTGGCCGAGACCGCAGAAGACGTTCTCGCTCTAAGCGACGAAGAAGCGCAAGAGAAGTTTCGCGCTGCCGGCGTAGAGCTCATGTTTCAAGAAATTCGTGAATCGCTTCACGACTTCGGCGTTGACTTCGATGTTTTCTTTCACGAGAACTCGCTTTATGAATCTGGCGCTGTAGAGAAGGCAATCGACCGACTAAAGTCGCTCGGCCACATGTTTGAGCAAGACGGTGCGCTTTGGTTGCGCACCACTACCTTTGGCGACGACCGCGATCGCGTAGTTCTCAAGAGCGATGGCGACGCGGCCTACATCGCCGGCGACCTTGCCTATTACCTAGACAAGCGCAGTCGCGGTTTCGACCACTGCATCTACATGCTCGGTGCAGATCACCACGGATACGTGCCTCGAATGATGGCGATGTGTGCTGCATTCGGCGACGAACCTGGCAAGAATCTTGAAATCTTGATCGGTCAGATGGTGAACCTCGTGAAAGATGGCGAACCGGTTCGCATGTCGAAGCGCGCGGGAACCGTTGTCACCATGGAAGACCTCGTTGGCTATGTCGGGGTCGACGCCGCTCGCTATTCGCTAACTCGCTCATCGATTAACTCGTCACTCGATATCGACATCGAGCAGCTTGCCAAAAAGAGCAACGACAACCCGGTGTTCTATGTGCAATATGCTCAAGCCCGCACCCGTCAGGTTGAGCACAATGCGTCTACTCTCGGCGTTGATTTGAGCACATTTGACCCATCGCTTTTGAATCACGAGACCGAGGGCGAGCTGCTTGCCAAACTCAGCGAGTTGCCAAGAGTCACTGCCTCGGCCGCCGAGTTTAGAGAGCCGCACCGCGTTGCCCGTTATCTAGAAGAGGTAGCCGGCGCATATCACCGCTGGTATGACAACTGCCGAGTTACACCGCTATCTGGCGGGGCAGTAGACGAGGTGCACCGCACCAGACTCTGGCTAAACAACGCTGCCGGTGTGGTTTTGCGCAACGGTCTGGCCCTGCTTGGCGTTAGCGCCCCAGAGAGGATGTAAGCGATGAACAACCCGCTAGCACCCGAATGGCTCGATGAGCCAAGTGATCTGAACCACCTCGATGGCCGAGTTTGGCCACGACACTTTGAACGTCAGGCGACTGGCGAATGCACTATTGCCGGTGTCTCGGTTCGTGAATTGGCTGCTCAGTTTGGCACCCCGCTCTATGTCATCGACGAAGATGATTTTCGCGCTCGTGCGACCGCTGTTCGCAACACCCTGATGGCTGCGGCAAAGTCGATCGGCACAACCGCAAAGGTTTATTACGCAAGCAAGGCGTTCATGTCTGTTGAGATTGCAGCCTGGATTAACGAACTCGAATTGAACATCGATGTTGCAAGCGGCGGAGAACTTGCCGCTGCTCTTGCAAGCGGAATCGACGCATCGAGAATTGGCGTTCACGGAAACAACAAATCGACTCGCGAAATCGCTCGCGCAATTTCTGCTGGTGTCGGTGCAATTGTGATTGACAGCGAAATTGAAATCGAACGAATTGCTGCGGCTGCCACTGCACAAGACAAGATTCAAAAGGTGCGCCTTCGAGTCAACACCGGTGTGCACGCAAACACTCACGACTTCTTGGCGACCGCTCGCGAAGATCAAAAATTCGGAATGTCAATCGCCGATGCACCAGCGCTGGTTGCCAAAATTCGTTCGCACAGCCACCTCGAGTTCGTCGGTTTGCACTCACACATCGGTTCACAGATTCACGCACGCGAAGGTTTCGTAGAAGCCGTGAAGCGTTTAGTGAAGCTGCACGCCGATTTGTCTGAGGTCGAAGAGGTCGCAGAACTAAACCTCGGTGGTGGCTTTGGCATCAACTACAAGCCAGCCGACGAAGCGCCTGACATCCAAGAGTTTGCAGAGGCTATTGCGGTTGCCGTGAAGGTCGAGTGTCACAAGCACGGAATCAAGGTTCCTGCGCTCGCTTTCGAACCTGGTCGCTATATCGCTGGCAATCCCGGCGTCACCCTTTATACGGTCGGAACCATCAAAGACGTGAACGTTAGCGATTCTGGTGCAGGGGCGACTCGCAAGTATGTCTCGGTCGATGGCGGCATGAGCGACAACATGCGAACCGCACTGTATGAGGCCGAGTACCACACGGTTTTAGCATCGCGGTCGAGCAATGCCAAGGCCGCCCTTTCGCGCGTGGTCGGAAAGCACTGCGAGAGCGGCGATATCGTGGTTCGCCACGATTACCTGCCAGCAGACGTATCACCGAACGACATTCTTGCTGTGGCAGCCACCGGTGCGTATTGCTATTCGCTTTCGAATAACTACAACTTCTTGACTAGGCCGGGTGTCGCCGCGGTTCGCGCTGGCGAGGCTCGTCTTATCATTCGCCCCGAATCCGAGGCAGACTTGTTTA
>CANGGA010000118.1 GCA_947453285.1 Microbacteriaceae bacterium
CCAGCAGCAGCTGCGAATGCAACAACTCCTGAAATGCGTGAGATCTTCACTGTTTTGTCCTCTCATAACGGCCATGGATTTCATGGTCGTTTGGTGGCTTAAGACTATGACGATTTATTACGCGCTTTTGCCAGCAAGGCGCTGGAAACCAATTGTTCACTCAGTCGTTACAAAATTGTGCTTTTGAAAGCGCTGTCATTCAACTTGAAGTTGAGACTTTAGAGAACGTCGCTGTGGCCGGTGGCCTTCAGCGCATCGACGAGCGACTTGACCTTCTGCGCGTGAGCTTTGGTGGTCACCAAGAGTGCGTCTGGGGTGTCGACGACAATCACGTCTTCGAGGCCGATAAGCGCGATCAGGCGGTTGCTTTCGCTAACCAAAATTCCACTGGATGAGTCAGCCAGAACCTTGGCATTGCCGAGCACTGCCAGGTTGCCCTTGCGGCCCTGCGACTGAAGCTCGGCGATGGCTGCGAAGTCGCCAACGTCGTGCCAACTGAAGGATGCCGGAACCACGGCGACGATGCCGGCGGCGGCAGCCGGTTCGGCAACCGAGTAGTCGATTGCGACTTTCTTTAGGTTGTTCCAAATTCGGGCTACGGTCTCGGCACGCTGTGGGCCATCCCAGGCTTCTGCAATTTCGATGATTGCCGCGTGAAGCGCAGGCTCGGTCTTTGCCAACTGCTCGAGCAACAACTTTGCCGGAGCGATAAACATGCCGGCGTTCCAAAGATATTTGCCTGACTCGACATAACGACGAGCCTTGTCGATATTTGGCTTCTCGACGAACTTAACCACTTCGCGTGCTGTCTCTGCGCCTTCGATGCGGTCACCGGTCTTGATGTAACCGAAACCAACAGACGGTTCGGTCGGCGTGATTCCGATGGTCACAATTTTTCCGGTGGCTGCAACCTCGACGGCTTCGCGAACGGTCTTCTCAAACTTTGAGTTTTCGACAATCACGTGATCTGCTGCAAACGAACCGATGATTACATCTGGTTCGCGCTTTGCCAAGATTGCCGCCGCGAGCGCGATGGCAGCAGTTGAGTCTTTCGGTGATTTTTCTAGAACCAGGTTGGCGGCAATCAAACCATCGAGCTGCTCGCTGACAGCTTCTTGGTGAGCCTCACCGGTAACCACGAGGATGCGCTCGGCCGGGGTCAACGGAATCAGGCGATCCCAGGTGTCTTGAAGAAGGGTCTGACCAGAACCGGTTAGGTCGTGCAAAAACTTAGGAGCAGCGGCACGCGAAAGTGGCCAGAGTCGGCTACCGATTCCGCCGGCGGGAATGATGCTGAAGAAACGATCGATTGGGGCGCTCATAACCTAAAAACCCTAGCCGAATAAGGGCAAAACAGACAGGGGCACCTTTTTGCTCGCTTAGACTTAAGGGAGTTTTGCGCTTCATCGACGAAGAAATCTACCTAGGAGGGCTTAAGTGCCATCAAAGCCAGCAGGCACCCTGTATCGCGGCAAAGTAGGAATGTGGTCATGGGTTTTGCACCGCATTACCGGTCTCGCAATCTTCTTCTTTCTATTGGTGCACGTGCTCGACACCTCGCTTGTGCGCCTAAGCCCTGAGTCATACAACGCTGTAATCAGCACCTACAAGACCCCAATCATCGGCCTTGCCGAGCTCGGCCTAGTTGCCGCGATTTTGTTTCACGCGCTCAACGGCATCCGTGTGATTCTCATCGACTTCTGGGGCAAGGGCGCTAAATACCAGAACCTCATGTTCTGGATCGTCGTCGTTATCGCATTCGTTGTGTTCGCAGGCTTCGCTCCTCGTCACCTAATTCACGTCTTTCACCTCGGATAGGGCTGAGTAAATATGTCAATCGTCATTGAGCCGCCACGCAGCAGCAAGCCAAAGAAAACCAACTGGGAGAAATATGGCTGGATGTACATGCGTGCATCAGGCGCACTTCTTGTCATTCTGATTTTCGGACACCTCTTCACTAACCTCTGGGTTGGCGAAGGCATCAAGGCAATCGACTTTGCATTCGTCGGTGGCAAGTGGTCAGACCCGTTCTGGCAAGTCTGGGATGGCCTAATGCTTTGGCTCGCGCTAATTCACGGCACCAACGGCATGCGCACTATCGTCAACGACTACACCGAGCGCGCAGTGGTTCGCAAGACACTTACCTATGTTTTGTGGGCGACCTGTGCCGCGCTGATCGTGCTCGGCACTTTGGTTATCTTCACTTTTGATCCATGCCCTGCAAACGGAACCGTGGCGAACTTGCCAAGCTTCTGCCCAGTTCGCTAAGCCAAACAAGAAATCAGGAAAACAGTAATTGTCTACCCCGAAGATTCACTACTACGAATATGACGTCGTAATCGTTGGCGCCGGTGGCGCCGGCATGCGCGCGGCAATCGAAGCCGGTCCACACGCAAAGACCGCCGTCATCTCAAAGCTTTTTCCAACCCGCTCGCACACCGGTGCGGCTCAGGGTGGAATGGCAGCAGCTCTCGCCAACGTTGAAGAAGACAGTTGGGAATGGCACACCTTCGACACCGTCAAGGGTGGCGACTATCTAGTTGACCAGGATGCCGCAGAGATTCTTGCGAAGGAGTCTGTGCAGGCGGTTATCGACCTAGAGAACATGGGTCTTCCGTTCAACCGAACACCAGACGGCAAGATTGACCAGCGTCGTTTCGGTGGCCACACTCGCGACCACGGCAAGGCTCCGGTTCGCCGTTCTTGCTACGCGGCAGACCGAACCGGCCACATGATTCTTCAGACCCTGTACCAGAACTGCGTAAAGCTTGGCATCGAGTTCTACAACGAGTTCTATGTTCTAGACCTAGTGATGAACAAGGTCGGCAAAGAAGAGCGCCCATCTGCAGTTGTTGCATACGAACTTGCCACCGGAGAACTTCACGTTTTTCAGGGCAAGAGCATCGTCTTTGCAACCGGCGGTTTCGGCAAGATCTTCAAGACCACTTCGAACGCACACACTCTTACCGGCGACGGCGTTGGCATCATCTACCGCAAGGGTCTTCCGCTAGAAGACATGGAGTTCTACCAGTTCCACCCAACCGGTCTTGCCGGTCTTGGCATCCTGTTGTCTGAAGCCGCTCGCGGTGAGGGTGGCATCTTGCGCAACGCATCGGGTGAACGTTTCATGGAGCGTTACGCGCCGACCATCAAAGACCTTGCACCTCGCGACATGGTTGCTCGTGCAATGGCGAACGAGGTTCGCGAAGGTCGAGGCGCTGGCCCGAACAAAGATTATGTTTTGCTCGACCTAACTCACTTGCCGCCAGAAGTTATCGATGCGAAGCTTCCTGACATCACCGAGTTCGCTCGCACCTACCTTGGTGTCGAGCCTTACACCGAACCGGTTCCGGTGTTCCCTACCGCGCACTACGCGATGGGTGGAATTCCGACCAACATCAAGGCAGAAGTGCTCAGCGACAACAAGACCGTGGTTAAGGGTCTCTATGCCGCTGGTGAATGCGCTTGTGTTTCGGTTCACGGTGCAAACCGTTTGGGAACCAACTCGCTGCTCGACATCAACGTCTTCGGAAAGCGCGCTGGAATCTACGCGGTTGAATATGCCAAGGATGCCGAACTCGTGCCACTGCCTGAGAACCCGGCGGCCGAAGTC
>CANGGA010000119.1 GCA_947453285.1 Microbacteriaceae bacterium
CCGTTCTTCGCAAAGAACTTCAAGACACCATGGACTTGAACGCTCAGGTTTACCGCACCGAAGACTCTTTGAACGAGGCGCTTGCCAAGATCGCAGAGCTTCGCGACCGCTACACCCGCATCTCGATTCAAGACAAGGGTCAGCGTTTCAACACCGACCTACTCGAGGCAATCGAACTCGGATTCTTGCTAGACCTAGCCGAGGTTCTTGCGTTTACCGCACGTGAACGTCGCGAGAGCCGTGGCGGTCACTTTAGAGAAGACTACGAGACCCGCGACGACAAGAAGTTCATGGTTCACTCAATGGCTTACCTAACCGATAAGAAGCCAAAGAAGCCTGGCGACAACATCAAGATTGACTGGAAGCCAGTCACCATCACCAACTACAAGCCGATGGAGCGTAAGTACTAATGGCAACTGAATTCGAAGAGCTGGGTGCGGTTGCGTCTTTCACCGTCACGCTGTTCGTGCGTCGTTTCAATCAAGAAGATGGCCTCGAAGCGCGCTGGCAAGACTTTGACGTTCAGGTGCACGGCACCGACCGCGTGCTCGATGCACTGCACAAGATCAAGTGGGAGATCGACGGTTCGCTAACCTTCCGTCGCTCATGTGCTCACGGTGTTTGTGGTTCAGACGCAATGCGCATTAACGGTCGCAACCGTCTTGCCTGCAAGACCCTAATCAAAGACCTCGACATCACTCAGCCCATTTATGTTGAGCCAATCAAGGGTCTCGAAGTCGAAAAAGATCTCGTCGTAAACATGGAGCCTTTCTACAAGGCTTACCGCGACGTTCAGCCGTTCTTGATTGCAAACGACAAGCCAACCAAAGAGCGTTTGCAGAGCCCTGAAGACCGCGCGCGTTTCGACGACACCACCAAGTGCATCTTGTGTGCCGCTTGCACCAGCTCTTGCCCAGTGTTCTGGACAGACGGTCAGTACTTCGGCCCAGCCGCTATCGTCAACGCTCACCGTTTCATCTTCGATTCACGCGATGAGGGCTCAGAAGTTCGTCTAGACATCTTGAACGATAAAGAGGGTGTGTGGCGTTGCCGCACCACCTTCAACTGCACCGAGGCTTGCCCGCGTGGCATCCAGGTCACCAAGGCTATTGCCGAGGTGAAGCAAGCGATCTTGCGCGGCAAGGCGTGAAGTTATCACGACTTGCTTGAAAAATAGCTTCACCGAAGCGAAACCCCGAAGCCAAGTTATGGCTTTGGGGTTTCGAACTTTCAGGGCATGGTCAGGGCTGCCGCAGGTTATTCACTTGAGATGCCCAACCTGCAAGTTTTCCCCAAATATGACGAATGTGCCCACGGTTCGCGCACCTATAAATAGGTTTAACCAATGACCGAAAACAAAAGTTGCGAAGGCCTCTGCGAGAGCCGACCACACACCGAAATTGCAGACGTGCCGCTTGGCGTTAGCCGTCGAAATGCGCTGAAAGGCGTTGCTGCGCTGTTCGCCGCCATTGGTCTAAGCAGCGCCTCTTCCGCCGCTTTCGCAGCCGCCAAGACCTACAAGGTGTGCAAGACCACAGACATCAAGATCGGTAGCGCCAAGATCTTCGCCGTGAACGGTTTGCCAGTTGTCATCACCCAACCTAAGAAGGGCATCTTCAAGGCCTTCAATGGCTACTGCACCCACCAGGGCGCTCCGCTAGCTGCCAGTGTCGGCGCAGTGGCAACACAGGGCACGAACATGTTTTGCTTTCAACACGGCGCATCTTTTAACACAACGACCGGTGCAGCAACCGGTGGTCCAGCAAACCGACCACTTCCTAAGATCACCGCAACCGTTTCAGGAACCCAGGTTTCAGTAACCCTCTAGCGAGCTGTTCGATAAAAGAGACTTCGCTGCGGCACTTTGTCGCCAAGAGTTACCGGTTTTTGATTCATGTCGAGCCACTCTCCCCCAATGTTTGCCAACATGAGATCATCGCGCCATCCGGTGTTGACCAAAACCTCAATCGCCTCAGCGTCGAAACGACGCTCAAACAGAATTGCGTGATTCTTCATTTCGTGAATCTCAAGACCACCGTGAGTTAGTGCCTTGCTTGTTCCGCGAAGTTGAACGAACGGCGTCGAATATTCGAGCGCGGCCTTTTGTTTGGCATCAAGCTGACTCGGATAGGTGGCTCGACAACCCGGGTCGTTGACTCCCTCTAGGGCGAGTTCGGTGCCGTAATAGAGCACTGGCACGCCAGGCAAAAGCATGTGCAGGGCAAAGCCGAGCTGCCACGAGTCTTGCTTGCCTTCACAGGCGGTGGCAAAGCGCTGGGTGTCGTGGCTGTCAATGAAGTGCGGAAGAACGCTGAAGTCTTTCCACGATGCGCACCAGCGCGCAATGTCGATGATGAAGTCTTCTGAATCTGCCGAGTGCTTGTGCACATAGTCGAGAATGCGATTGCCGGTGCGGTAGTTCTGCACGGCCTCGAAGTCGGTTGCAAACGACCACTCGTTCCAGGCCTCGGCAATAAAGTACTTTGCCGAACTGAGGTCTTTGGTTTTCTCTCGAAGGCTCTTCATGAAACCGTCGGCAAACTTGTATGGAACATCGAGACGCCAGCCTGCGATTCCGAAGTCGTGCCAGTGTCGAATCACCCGAGCAAAGTAGTCTGCGACCTCTGGGTGCGCGGTGTTCAGCTTCGGCATGAATTCGGTGCCACCAAAGGTCTGATAGCTGCCATCCGGGTAGACGGTAAAGAAGTCACGCCATTCTGTGTCGCCGGCCTTTGCCGCCAAGAACTCAGGCATGTCTTTGCCAGAGTGGTTGAAGACACCATCGAGAATCACGCCAATGCCTTCCTGCTTGGCGGTTGCCGCAAGCGAGCGAAGGTCTTCGCCAGTGCCAATTAACGGTTCGACCTCGAAGTAGTTTCTCGTGTCATATCTATGGTTGCTCGGCGCATCGAAGATTGGGTTGAAATAGATGTTGCCAACCTTGAGCTCTGCCAAATAGTCAAGCTTCGATTCAACACCGCGAAGGTTGCCCCCAAAGAAATTCTGCGGGGTCGGGGCGGCATCCCAGTCGACGAGTTCACGATCTGCCGAAACGCTCTCGTCGCGAGCGAATCGGTCTGGAAAGATTTGATAAATCGCTCCGGAACGAACGAAATCTAGGTGGTCGGCATTGACCTGATTGAGTCTCATGAGAGCAATCTAGCCGATTGCCCTAATTAGACTTGCGGCTATGGCCATTCAAATCGTTTCAGTTAATGTCAACGGCGTTCGCGCTGCCTTCAGAAACGGAATGCCAGCTTGGCTTGACCAAGCGAAGCCAGACATTCTCGCCCTGCAAGAGGTTCGCGCCGAGACAGAAGACCTGGTTCGCCTCTTCAACGAATACGAAGCAGAACGCGGCGGCGACCAGTGGCACATTCTGCACGACAACGCCACTGCCAAGGGTCGCGCCGGTGTCGCCGTGCTCAGCAAACTAAAGCCAGAAGCACATCGAACCGAACTCGGCCCAAAGAGTTTCGATAGCGCGGGTCGTTGGCTCGAGGCCGACTTCAAAATCGGCAAGAAGACTCTCACCGTGATCAGCACCTATGTGCAC
>CANGGA010000120.1 GCA_947453285.1 Microbacteriaceae bacterium
CACGCATTAGTGACGAACAACTCTTCTATCTGCAGTCTCGCGGCTTGCCAGAAGACGAGGCCATGGCAATGATCATCCGTGGCTTCATTGAGCCAATCGCAAAAGAATTGCCAATGGAATATGCTCTTGAACTCAACAAGCTCATTCAGATGCAGATGGAAGGAGCCGTCGGTTAATGACTGAAGCAATCATTCGTCCTGGCAGCACCGGCCATTCACACGGTGGGGCAGAGATTCCGCTTCAGACACGAAGCGAACGACTGCGCTCTGCTAACCCTGGCGACCACATAGCAATCGACGGCCGCGATGAGCAATGGCGCTATCTAGACCAACTTCGTCTCGCAGGCCTAGACACTAACGTGCTCACGGATGCAGCAACCGAGCTAGTTTTCACCGCTCCAAGCGAATTCGATCTAACCCTTGTCGACGCGAAAGATGATCTGTTCGGAACCGCGGGATTGCCAGAGGACATCACCTCTGCAAACGCCTGGGCAGCAGCCAACAAGGCAAGCAAAATCACCCTCACGGGTGAGGCGAGCGAACCTGCAATTTTGAAGATTGCCGACATCAAGGCCGACCGGGCCGCGCACATCATCATCAACAGCAAAACCCATTCACGCGGAACGGTAATCATCGATCACACTGGCGATGCCAAGCTGGCCGAGGTCGTCGAAATCATTGTCGGAGACGAGAGTCAACTAACCGTTGTTTCGATTCAAGACTGGAACGATGACGCAGTTCACACCTCTGCACAATTCGCTCGAATCGGCCGAAATGCAAAGCTAAAGCACATCGTGGTTAGCCTCGGTGGCAAGACTGTGCGCGTGACTCCGACAGCAGAATTCACAGCTCCTGGCTCAGAGGTTGAAATGCTCGGCCTCTACTTTGCAGACGCGGGGCAGCACCTCGAGCACCGCAGCTATGTAGATCACGCGGTTGCCAACTGCAAGTCGCGCGTCACATACAAGGGTGCGCTGCAGGGCAAGGGTGCACACACGGTCTGGGTGGGCGACGTCTTGATTCGCAAGGCCGCCGAAGGCACAGACACATACGAATTGAACCGCAACCTGCTTCTAACCGATGGGGCACGTGCAGACTCAGTGCCAAACCTCGAAATCGAGACCGGTGAAATTGAAGGCGCTGGCCACGCGAGTGCGAGCGGTCGTTTCGACGACGAGCAGTTGTTCTACCTGCAGGCTCGAGGAATCAATGAGCTCGATGCCCGCCGACTAGTCGTTCGCGGATTCTTGAACGAAATCATTCAGCAGATTGGCATCGAGTCAATCGAGCAGCGCCTAAACGAGGCAATCGAACACGAACTAACCAGGAGCAACCACTAATGGCAATTCGCATTTGCGGCATCGAAGACTTGGCCAAAGGCGCATACACCCGTGCGACTCTCGGCGAAAAGACCCTTGCCATCTTTCGTTCAAAAGACGGCAACTACCACGTGGTTGACGACATGTGCTCACACGAGAGCATCTCGCTAACCGCACACAACCAGCCGAACCTCGAAGACTTTGTGCACTTCACCAACGACTACGTCGAGTGCCCTTCACACGGTGCAAAGTTCTCATTCAAGGATGGGTCACCGACTCTTCCAGCTTTTGAACCTATTGGGGTTTATGAAGTCATCATCGAAAATGACGAAGTTTTCGTCGAGTACGAAGCCTAGGAAAGAAGCAAATGGCTATTCTGCAAATCAAGAACCTGCACGTTTCAGTTGAGACCGAACAGGGCAGCAAAGAGATTCTCAAGGGAGTCGACCTAACCATTCGCAGCGGAGAGACCCACGCGATCATGGGGCCAAACGGGTCGGGCAAGTCGACCTTGGCATACACAATCGCAGGTCACCCTAAATACACAGTGACCGAGGGCGAAATACTTCTCGACGGCGAAAACGTTCTCGACATGAGCGTCGACGAGCGCGCGCGTGCCGGTCTCTTCTTGGCAATGCAATACCCGGTGGAGATTCCAGGAGTTTCGGTAAGCAACTTCTTGCGCACCGCTAAGACCGCGATTGATGGCGTCGCGCCGGCAATTCGCCCATGGATTGGCGAGGTTCGCGATGCGATGAGCAACCTGAAGATGGATTCAGACTTCACCGAGCGAAACGTTAACGAGGGATTCTCTGGTGGAGAAAAGAAGCGTCACGAGATTCTTCAGCTCGAACTGCTAAAGCCTCAGTTCGCGGTGCTCGACGAGACCGACTCAGGCCTAGATGTCGATGCCTTGCGCATTGTCAGCGAAGGCGTTAACCGCGCAAAGCAGGCCAATGGCTTCGGAGTTCTGCTAATCACTCACTACACCCGAATTCTTAACTACATCAAGCCAGACTTCGTGCACGTGTTCGTGGCCGGCAAGATTGCAGAAGAGGGCGGCCCAGAACTCGCAGCGCGTCTCGAGGCTGAAGGTTACGACCGTTACGTGAAGGCATAATGCCGCTAGAACTCGAACCACAAAAGTACGACGAGGTCGTCGAGGCGCTCAAAGAGGTCATCGACCCAGAGCTTGGCGTCAACATCTATGACCTAGGTCTGATCTATGACCTCTTCAAGTCTGAAGAAGACGAGAGTCTGCTTATCAACATGACCCTCACCTCGGCCGGTTGCCCGCTTACCGATGTGATCGAGGAGCAGACCGCCGAGGCTCTCGATGGTGTTGTCGATGCCTTCAGAATCAACTGGGTCTGGATGCCGCCATGGGGCCCTGAGCGAATCACCGACGACGGCAAAGAACAGATGCGTGCCATCGGATTCTCGATCTAAGTCTTAAAGCGAAAATGGACCTCACTGCGAGGTCCATTTTCTATTTAAGTTGTTTTAGCCCTTGAACTTCTTGGTTAGCAACCAAGCTCCAGGTAGCAAGCCGGCTGCGATAACTGCCTTGACGACATCCCAGACCATGAATGGCACCATATACGAAACGGTTGCCGCGAAGTCGCCCTTGAATGCGATGCTTGAAAGAACCGGCAAACCAATTGCATAGATTGCGAGCGAACCGATTACAAACGCAACAAAGGTCTTTACGACGTTTGAACTCCATTGGCGCTCTGAGAGCAAGCCAACGAGAAACGATGCAACGATGAAGCCGAAGATGAAGCCTGCGGTTGGGCCAGTGAAGGCCGCAAAACCGACAACGTGTGAACCGTCTGCTTTAGGCGCGAAGACCGGCATGCCGGCTAGTCCAGCAACCGCATAGAGCGCCATCGAGAGAATGCTGCGGTTTGCGCCAAGAGTTGCACCGACTAGAAGCACAACCAGGGTCTGCAGGGTGAATGGCACTGGATATGCGGGAATTGAGATCTGAGCTGCAACTGCAGTCAGTGCCGCACCTGCGACAACAAGTGTGATATCGGCGACGAGGCTCTTCTTTACGAAGCGGTCAACGATGGTAGCGCGGTGGGTCAAGGCAAGTGACATGTCATCTCCATAAGAATTCGGTGTTAGTCAATTGTAAACTAAGGCTTTTGTAGCCCATCTACTGAATTGCACTAAATTACCCCGCCCGTTTTGGAGCACCCATGATTGCCGTAACAGACCTCGAGATTCGCA
>CANGGA010000121.1 GCA_947453285.1 Microbacteriaceae bacterium
GATGGTCCCACGATCTCGCCAGAATCAATTAGCTCATCGAGTTTCCACCAGCGATATTCCAAAACGTCGCGACGCTCATCGTCTGTCCAAGCCGAATCGTCTAGTTCAAAACCTTCAACCTCTAGTTGAAAGAAATAATCGACATGCGTGTGATGGTTGATTCCGTCGCCCCAAAGCCATTTGCCGCCGGTTTGCCAGATCTGCTCGCCAAGCTGCTCGGCAGTGACTCGAATGCCGGTTTCTTCAGCCAATTCACGGATGGCTGCGTCGCGAACGCCCTCGCCAGGGTCAATGCCGCCACCAGGGGTAATCCAGCGCGGTGGCAGCTGAACTTCGGGGTCGAAATGGGTTTTGAGCAGGAAAACCCGCTTTTCGGGGTCAATCAGCAGAACTCTTGCGGTTTCGCGGTGTTGTCCGGGCTGCATTGGCCTTATTTCTGGACTTTGAAGAACTTGAGTGAGGCCTGCATCAGATAACCGATGCAGATTGCGAAAATCAGGGTTCCCTCGCGAACCTGGCCGCCCATCAGCCAGCCGATGGTCAGCACAGTGGCTTCATACATGGTTCTGACCGCCCAGAACGGCCAGTGCAGCACTTTCTGCGTGCCAAGCATCAGGCCGTCACGCGGGCCGCTGCCGAGTTTCGCGCTGATGTAGAGCCCGGTGGCAAAGGCTACCGTGGCCATGCCGAAGACAAACATGCCCAGATTTGCTAGGTAGTTATCGAAGTGAGGCACGTATGGCATCCACAGGTCGGCAAATAGACCGATGCAGATTGCATTGAGAATCGAACCGACGCCAGGGCGAACCTTCAGCGGAATCCAGGCAACCAGAACAATTACCGAGACCACGATGCTGGCCTGGCCGTAGGTGACTGAGAATGTGTGTGAGATGCCCTGTGCGAAGACATCCCAAGGCGGAACGCCGATCTGGGCCTTGATCACCATGGCGAGAGCCAAACCGTAAATGAAAAGGCCAAGCATTAATCGAGACATCGACTTGAAGGTGACCTGGCGCATTACCCTAGCCTAGACGGCAATAACTGAGAGGCGGCCATGGCAAAGCAAGCGGCGCAAAAGGCATACCTCTCCCCTGTCGCCTTTAGGTTTTTGGCTCATCGAGGGCTTGCAATTAGTTCAACCGGTAGCAAGTTAGATGAAAACACCGCATTGGCCTTTGATCGCGCGCTCGAAGTTGGTGCCACTCACCTCGAGACCGACGTTCAGGCATCGAGTGACGGCGTTGCCATAATCTGCCACGACCCCGACCTCTCTCGCATCGCCGGGCTAAGGCGCAAGGTCAACGAGCTAAGCGCTGCAGAGCTGCTGGCATTGCCACTTGAACATGGTGGCCGCCTGATGACGCTTGAGCAGGCGCTAGAGCGGTTCTCTGGGGCAAAGTTCAACATCGACATAAAGACCGAAGGCGCCATCGCCGGCACTGTCGCGACCATCAAGAGGCTAAAAGCCACAGATAGGGTGCTGGTCTCGAGCTTCAGCGAGGCAAGACGCCTTTCGGCGGTCTCGCAATTGCCAGGGGTCGCCACATCGGCATCCGCAAGCAAATTGCTCAAGGTGTGGTTCGCTTGGAGATTCAAATTGCAACAGTTCATGGCCACCGAGCTGCATGATGTCGATGCTCTGCAGTTGCCAACGCACCGGGGGTTCATGCGGTTCGATTCTGAGAAGTTCATGCGAGAAGTTGGCAGACACGGCGTAGAGCTGCACTACTGGACGATCAACGACCCTAGGCTTGCTCGGGTGCTTCGCGCTCGCGGTGCTGCAGGAATCGTGAGCGATCGAATTGACGACATAATCGTCGCGCTCGCGGAATAAACAAAACCTCAATCGGGTTTGAACAGTACGACCACAAAATGGTCTGTCTCAGGAGGAAAAAATGTCAGAGCAAACAATGCGCGGCATGCGTCTAGGTTCACAGAGCCTAGAAAATGAAACCAACGTCAACTATGCAGAACGCACCAAGCACACCTTTAAGTGTGGCAACGGTCACGTAACCGAAATCGTTTTCGCTGCAGATGCAGAACTTCCTGAAACCTGGCAGTGCCGACAGTGCTCTCACGCAGCAGCGCTAGTAACCGATGGCAAGCACGCCGATTTAGCAATTACCCACGATCGTCCGGGCCGCAGCCACTGGGAGATGCTTCTCGAGCGTCGCACCAAAGAAGAGCTCGAAGAAATCTTGCAAGAGCGCATTGCCTACGTGCGTGCGCGTCGAGCTACCGGCAAAGCCGAACTCTAAACCGAGCGCCCGAAGAGTCGGGCTACTCCCCACTTTGTAACCAGCCATAGGGCCTCAAGCACTATGGCTGAGTTCATTTTCGACGAACCAAGTTCGCGCTCAACAAAGACGATGGCAACTTCTTTGACGCTCGCCTTCTGTTGAAGGCTGCGCCAAGCCATTTCTACCTGAAACGAATATCCGTGCGATGAGATTTTCTCGAGTTCGAGTTGTTCGAGTAATGAACGCCTGTAGACGCGAAAGCCGGCGGTCATGTCACGAACAGAAGTGCCAAGCATTACTCGGGTATAGAGATTTCCGGTTCTAGAGATCGCTTTGCGCATGAATGGCCAGTTCAAAACCCGACCACCACTCACCCACCGTGAGCCAATCACCAAGTCGGCATCTTCGGCTAGCAACTTTGGCAGGTCTTCTGCCCGGTGACTGCCATCGGCGTCCATTTCTACAATGCGTTCGAATCCTCGCTCGAAGGCCCATTTGAAGCCGGCAAGGTATGCCGGGCCGAGTCCGTTTTTCGCAGTGCGATGCAAAACGTGTGTTTCACCGAATTGCTTAGCAAGCTCATCGGCAAGTTCACCGGTTCCATCTGGGCTGTTGTCGTCAACAATGAGTAGTGAAACATTTGGGTTGAACTTGAAGAGCTCCTCAACCGAGTGTCGCAGATTGAGGCTCTCGTTGTAGGTCGGCATGATCACTAAGGCGTTAGTCATTTGAGCTTGCCCTCCTGCGATTTCTGAAATGCAAGAAAACCAAGAGACCAAGTTGAGCAAGTGCCGAGAAGTTATTTGCGATCTCGAGAGAACTTCCGATTAGCATCGCCGGTGTCATCGAAGCTCTAAGTGGCAAGTCCTCTTGCATCAGAGCTGCCTGATAAGTGGGCAACTGTTGAGTGATTTTTCCGTTTGGCAGAATGATTGCCGAAGTGCCAACCGTGCTTATGTTTACGAAGGCTCGGCCGGTTTCAATTGCTCTGAGTCGAGCGATGGCAAGTTGTTGAGTCGATTCGTTGGTTGTGCCAAAGTCTGAGTTATTGGTTTGCGCCACCAGAATGGTTGCGCCTTGGTGAACCAAATCTCGACTGATGTCGTCTACGGCAACCTCGAAACAAATCATGGTTCCGACTTTGGTTTTAGGAACTTCGAAGATGCCGTCGCGAGTGCCGAAGGTATATCCGCGAGGAATTAGGTCGATTAAGTCGGGTGCGAGAATGTGCCAAAAATCTCGATCCGGAACAAACTCGCCAAACGCGACAGGTCGCTTCTTGTCATACCAATCGGTCGGCCCA
>CANGGA010000122.1 GCA_947453285.1 Microbacteriaceae bacterium
CACCGCTGAGATCTTCGATCGGAGTTTGCAACTGAGCGGCGCTGAATCCGAGTTGTTCAATTAGTTGCGTTGGCGAGAATTCTTTTCCGCCGGCGACGAAGGTGCTCTTTTCGCGCGCGATCAAACTGAAGATTCGTTCTCCATAGAACTGTTCGAGTTCTTTTACCTCTTGCGAGAGTGTTGCAATCTTGACGGTCTTGCCGAGTTTCACTCGACCGGCGCTTGGGTTCAGGTGACCTTCGATTAGTCGCAGCAACGTGGTTTTGCCGGCTCCGTTAACTCCGACGAGACCAACTCGGTCGCCTGGGCCTAGTCGCCAGGTGATGTCATGCAGCAGCTCTTGTGCTGGTCGTTCTTCGGTTGGCGGTGTTGAGTAACTCAGATTCTCGACATCAATGACGTCTTTGCCAAGTCGCGCGGTTGCAAGTTTTTGCAATTCCAGCGGGTTGCGTGGCTCTGGTTCGCCATCGATAAGTTCGGCAGCTGCATCCATGCGAAATTTCGGCTTCGAAGTTCGAGCGGGAGCACCTCGGCGAAGCCAAGCCAACTCTTTGCGCATCAGGTTGCGACGACGGGTCTCACTGGCAGCGGCCGAACGGTCACGCTCGTTGCGCTGAAGAATGTAAGCCGCATAGCCACCCTCGAACGGCTCGATGATGCCGTCGTGCACCTCCCAGGTGAGAGTGCAGACTTCGTCTAGAAACCAGCGGTCGTGAGTGACCACGAACAGGCCGCCCTGGTTGGCAGGCCAGCGCTGCTTGAGGTGGGCGGCGAGCCAAGCCACACCTTCGATATCTAGGTGGTTGGTTGGCTCATCGAGCATGACGATGTCGAGGTCTTGGGCTAGCAAGGAAGCAAGAGCTACGCGGCGACGCTGGCCACCGCTGAGCTGGCCGATTGGTTTTGCCCAGTCGAGGTCATTGAGAAGACCGGCGATGACATCGCGCACCTTGGCGTTGCCGGCCCAAACGTGTTCGGCCTGATCGCCAACCACGGCCTCACCGATCGACATGTTTGCGTCGAGGGTGTCGGTTTGGGTGAGCATGCCGATGCGCAAGTTGTTGCGGTGAGTTACTCGACCGCTATCAGGTTCGATGGTCTTTGCCAAAATTTTCATCAGCGTCGATTTGCCATCACCGTTGCGACCAACAATGCCGACGCGATCGCCTTCGTTGATGCCAATGGTTACCGACTTAAATACTTCTTTCGTCGGAAACTCGAGTGAGACGCTTTCTGCGCCGAGCAGGTGAGCCACTAGTCGACCAGCTGTGTGCCGATGGCAGGCCCCGAAGTTGCAATCGCGTTGTAACCAAGTTCGTTGAGCGAACGAGCAATTTGCATCGCAGCAACTTCACTTGCGGCGAGTGCCAAAATCGTTGGGCCACTGCCACTCACCATCACACGGATGGCTCCGTGTTGAAGAGCAGTTGTCATTTTGATTTTCAAGTCGGGGCGAAGCGAAATCGCTGCCTCTTCGAGATCGTTGTGAAGCAACTCGGCAATCTCAAATGGGTTTCCGTTTTGTAGCGCACGGATGATGTGTCGATTGATTTCTGATGCATCCGTGGTTTCATCGCGGGCTGCGCGAATTTCATCGAGGCGGCGATAGACGGCAGGCGTCGACAACCCTTGGTCGTCGAAAATCAACACAAGGTGAATCGGCGCAACCGAGTCGACCGGGGTCAACACGTCGCCCTTGCCAACACCGATTGCCGCTCCACCGGCGAGTGCGAACGGAACATCGCTGCCTAAGGTCGCCGCGATTTCGTGAAGTCTTTCGGCAGGCAATTCGGCGTGAAGCAGCGCGTTGACCGCTACCAAAGCGGCGGCGGCATCGGCAGAGCCTCCGCCCATTCCGCCGGCAACCGGCACGTGCTTGTCGATGCCAATAGCGACCTTGATTGCCTCTGGAGTTCCCGCCTCAGCCTTTATTCGCCCCGCAACCTTAACCACGAGGTTGCTCTCGTCGGTTGGCACCGCGAGCAATTGAAAGTCACCGAGCGAACCGGTGACCTTAACCGAATAGTCGGTCGAAATTTGGGCTGTCACGGTCTCGCGAAGGTCGACCGCCAGATAGAGGCTGGCCACATCGTGAAAGCCGTCATCTTTAAGCGGGCCAACCTTGAAGAACAGATTTACCTTGCCAGGCGCATCGGCGATAGCAACAGTCTCTGGCATTAGTCGCGCCGCGAGCATTTCGAAAAGTTCGAACCAGAAGATTTCATAATCGAAGCCGCCGGCCGAGCTTGCGCTTGCTTCGTGTTCGACCGAGATTCGATTGACTCCCCCAGCGATTTTCGCGATGCGAATGAATGCACGTGAATCGTCGCGAAAGGCAACGGTCAACTCGGTCGCGCCGTTCGAAGAAAGCAGGCGGGCGTGCAAGTTGCCTGGCCAGCGATCGACATCGCTCAAAATCAAAAACAACGGGCCATCAGCACAGGCGATGTGTTTCACAAAGCTGTATTGCAACGCTCCGCTGCGTTTTGCCAACTCAGACATTTTGACCCTCGATTGCCTGCTTCGCTTTTGCAATCCTCAAGAAGTCGTGAACGTTAAGTTCTTCTGCTCGCGCCTGAGGGCTAACCGCTGCTGCAAGCAAAATCGCCTCGGCGTTCGCCGGCGAACCGGCCCAGTCGGCGAGTGCTTGGCGAAGAGTTTTGCGACGTTGCGAAAAACCGGCATCAACGGCATCGAAGGTTGCCAATCGCTCGGCCTCGGTGCCGAGTTCGGCAGATCGCTTCGCGAAATAAACCAAAGCGCTATCGACATTTGGTGCCGGCCAGAAAACGTTGCGCCCGATATTGCCGGTGAGCGACGCATCGGCATACCAAGCGAGCTTCACACTCGGAATGCCATAGACCTTGTTGCCCGGTTCGGCAGCTAAGCGGTGCGCGACCTCGGCCTGCACCAAGACCAAGCCGAAGCGAAGCGAGTCGAAGGTCTCGAGAAAGTGCAGCAGCACCGGCACCGAGATGTTGTAAGGCAGGTTGGCCACCAGCGCGGTCGGCGCCCCAGGCAACTCGGCGACCTTGAGGGCGTCGTTCTTGACCAATTGAAAAGCCTTGCCCGGCGCGCGCTTGGCAATGGTCGATTCGAGTTCGCTTGCCAGTTTCGGGTCAATCTCAACGGCGATCACATCGTGGGCGACCTCGAGCAGGCCGAGGGTTAGTGAGCCGAGCCCCGGGCCAATCTCAACCACGGTCTCGCTGCCGGTTAGCTTGGCCGCCGCCACAATGCGGCGAATGGTGTTTGGGTCGGTGACAAAGTTCTGGCCGAGCTTTTTGGTCGGCATGACATCGAGTTTGGCTGCCAATTCACGGATGTCAGCGCCGCCGAGCAACTCGACAGCAGCTAGTGACTCGGCACTCACGCGAGACCCTCTTGCCACGAGCCATAGACCCGCTCGGTGTTTTCGGTTAGTTGAGCCGCAAGGTCGTTCACGCCGATGCCAAGTTGCTCGGCCATGAAGCGAACCGTGATCGGAACAAGATATGGCGAGTTGGTTCGGCCGCGATAGGGCTCTGGGGCTAAA
>CANGGA010000123.1 GCA_947453285.1 Microbacteriaceae bacterium
ATCTGGCGAGGCCTGCAGCGCTAGGTCGAGAGCAATTTCGAGCCCTAGTTCTTTTGCCTTCTTGACGAAGTCTTTGAAATCTTTTTCGGTGCCAAGGTCTGGATGAATCGCATCGTGGCCACCGGCTTCGCTGCCGATTGCCCAAGGCGAACCTGGGTCTTGTGGTCCGGCGTTGAGGCTGTTGTTTGGGCCTTTGCGAAATGCTTTGCCGATTGGATGAATCGGCGGCATGTAGAGAATTTGAAATCCCATTTCGGCAACTGCCGGCAATCGCTTGGCGGCAGACTTGAAGTTTCCAGATGTCCAGGTTTTAGTTTTGGCATCGAAGATTGCGCCTTCGCTGCGAGGAAAGAATTCATACCAGGCAGCGGAGCCCGCATATTCTCTTTCGCAATTGATTGTGAATTCCTCGCTGAGAGTAATCAGGCTTCGAATCGGTTCTTCGGCGATCAGCTTCACAATTGCGGCGGCTTCTGCTTCGGCCAGGCGAGCCTTCGCCGACTTGGTCTTATCGCTTAATTTTTCGGCGAGCTCAACCAATTTCTTGGCATCCGTTTTTGATCGCTGTGGTTCGCTCGCTGCCCGGGCAAAGAGGGCTACGCCTTCGAGCATCATCAACTCTTCGTCGACCCCTACGGCAATTTTTACCGAGGCGTTGTGATGCCAGGTGTCGTAGTCGTCGCCAAACGCACGAATCTGAAAACGGTATTCGCCTTGTTCAGAGAGTTGTGCAAGGGTGTGCCAAGAGTCTGAGCCGGGTGCTCCGGCTTTCATGCGATGCACAGTGGTTTTTGCGCTTGGCGAAGTGAGAATTAGCTCGGCACCTAGTGAATCATGGCCTTCGCGAAAGACCACGGCGCTGAATGGAATTACCTCTGAAACAAAGGCCTTGGCTGGCCAGCGGCCACCATCGACCACGGGGGTCACCTTGGTGATTGGCAATCGGCCAATCGGTGCTTCGTGGCGGTAACTAATGCCTTGCGCTTTGCTCACAGGTCAAGGCTAGTCATCAATTGGCTAGCCGACCAATCGGTTTTAGAGAACGTTGTAGAGCCTGATGTTGGCAGGTGGCAATTTAATCATTTCGCCGGGTTTGGCTAGCGACTTGGTCGCGGTTGGGCGTTCGAGCGAGCTATCCCAGAGAAGTTCAAAGGCCTCGGTCTCGATTTCGTTTGGCAGGCTGAATTCGATTTCTTCTTCGGTGCCATGAAAGACCAGCAGCAGTTGGTTGGTGTTGCCGGCCTCGTCGACGCTTTTGCCGAACTTGCAGAAACTTCGATTTTCGGTGCTGTGCCAGTCGTCATCGCTCATGATCTGGCCAAAGACGTTGTACCAGCGGGCCAGATCAGATGTCGGCGTGGCTTCGTCGAAGTTATTAAAGTGCTTTGGCCGAAGCACCGGGTTCTCGTTGCGAAGTTTGATTAGGTGAGCAACCGTATCTTCGAAATCGAGTTGGTGTTGGCTGAGTTGCCAATTTACCCAGCTCAACACGGTGTCTTGGCAGTAGGCGTTGTTGTTGCCGAGTTGAGTCTTTGCTCGTTCGTCGCCTGCGGTAATCATCGGAATGCCAGCGGAGAACAGCATTGTCGCCATCAGGTTTCTCATCGCTCGTCGACGCTGGGCGTGGGTCTCGCCGTCGACCTGCTCGCCCTCGCCACCGTGGTTGAACGAATAGTTGTTGTTGGTGCCGTCACGGTTGCTCTCGCCATTGACCTGATTGTGCTTGACGTTATAACTGACCAGGTCGTGAAGCGTGAAGCCATCGTGCGCTGTTATAAAGTTCACGGCGCCAAGTGGGCCACTCGGGCCATCGACTATGTCTCGCGAACCAGAGAGACGAGTAGCGAGATCGGCAACGCCGTTGCCATGATTGCCGCTGTTACGCGCGTTTGCGATATCGCTCAACCAGAACCGGCGAATGCTGTCGCGAAAGCGATCGTTCCACTCGCTGAATCGGTCGGGAAAACCGCCGGTCTGCCAGCCGCCAAGGCCTACATCCCAGGGTTCAACAATCATTTTCGATTCGGCAAAGTCTGGGTCGGCAACGATTTTCTCGAGCAACGGATGCTGTGGATCGAACGTGTTGTTTTCATCGCGAGCAAGTGTGGTTGCCAGGTCGAACCTGAAACCGTCGACCTGCATTTCGTTTGTCCAGTAGCGAAGAGAGTCAATCACCAGGTCGACTACGTGCGAATTCGAGAAGTCAAGTGAATTTCCGCAGCCGGTCGTGTCGTGGTAATTGCCGGCGTCATCCTGTCGGTAATAGCTGCTTGCGTCTAGACCGCGGTAACTAAAAGTGAGACCGCGACCACCGGCTTCTGCGGTGTGGTTATAGACGACGTCTAGCAAAACCTCGATGCCGTTGCGGTGCAATTCACGGATGGCGGTCTTTACCTCGTTCAGCACGGCCTGTGGGCCTGCCTCGATTGCACTGAGGCTGGCATAGCGGTGGTGGGGCGTAAAGAAGTTGATTGAGTTGTAGCCCCAATAGTTGAAAAGCCCCATGTTTAACAGGTGCGACTCAGAGATGATCTGATGAATCGGAAGCAGCTCTACCGAGGTCACGCCGAGCTTCTTTAGGTGGGCGATTGTGCTCTCGTGGGCGAGCGCCGCGTAGGTGCCGCGAATGTCATCTGGCAAAGCCGTGTTTCCGCGAGTTAGGCCTCGGGCATGCGCCTCATAGATGACGACCTTGTCGAGCGGCACGTTTGGCTTGGTGACTCCCTGCCAATCGAACTCATTGTCGATGGCCACACAGTAATAGTCACGGGCACTCTCGCGCTTGATTCCTCTGGCGTAGGGGTCAATCAGAAGCAGCTCTTTGTTAAAGGCATGCCTTGGCCCCTCGGGCCCGTCTGCGCGCAGGGCATATTTCATGCCTGGCTTCAGGGCGGCCGAGCTGGTGCTCCAGATGTCGTTTTCGCCCCTGTGCAGTTCGATCTCGCGACGAATCTCGCGGGGGTTGTCATCGTCGAGAATGACGATCCAGATGTTGCTTGCGTTTGCCGAATAAACACGGATGGTGCCCAGCTCGTTGGCAAAGCTAACGCCAAGTGGAGCAGTGGTTTCAGGCATAGGCAAAAGCCTAAGCCCGCGATGTTTCAAATTTGTTTAGGCTAGCCCCATGGCTATTTACCTCGATTACGCGGCATCCGTGCCAATTAATGCAGAGGTGTTAGCAACTTTCACTGAAGCACTAGCGGTTAGCGGAAACCCGAGTTCAACTCACTCGTTCGGGCAAAACTCTCGCATGATGCTCGAAGAGGCGAGAGAGGGCATCGCGCTCGCGGTTGGCTGCGATCGAAGCGAAGTCATTTTCACCTCTGGCGGAACTGAGAGCGACAACCTTGCGATCAAGGGGCTCTATTGGCAGCGAAATCGCGAAGACGCGCTACGCAAGGTGATTGTCTCTGCCTATACAGAACACCACGGTGTCATCGACCCAATTGAGTGGCTCGAAAAGCACGAAGGTGTC
>CANGGA010000124.1 GCA_947453285.1 Microbacteriaceae bacterium
CCGGCGCCGCCGCCATAAGGAGTGTCGTCTACAGTGCGGTGTTTGTCGTGCGTGTAGTCGCGCAAGTCGTGCGCGTGAAATTCGAGCAGCGACTTGTCGCGTGCCTTGCCAAGAAGTGAAAGGTCTAGAGCCTGAAAGAAATCAGGAAAGATCGAAATGGCATCGATGCGCATGATTACTCGGCGCCATCCGTGGTTTCGACATCGGCCGAATCTTCAGAGTCTGCAAGTTCTTCGAACAACCCCGCAGGCGGAGTAACGGTGATGGTTTGGTTCTTGATATCGACAACCGGAACGATTGCCTTAACGAACGGAACCAAGATTTCTGAGTTGGCCGTTTCTACTGCCAGCAAGTCTTGCGAAGGCAAGTGATCGACTCGAACAACCTTGCCGACCTCAACCGCGTCGCGAATCACGCGAAGACCGACGAGCTGGTGATCGAACCAGGCGTCTTCTTCGTTTGTGACTTCGTCGTGTGGCACATCGACTAGCAGGATTGCCTTAACCAGAGTGTCTGCCACATTGCGGTCTTCACACTCTTTTAGAAACAGAACCGGCATGGTGTTGTACCAGCGAAGTTCGGCAACGGTTACGGTCTTTCCAAACCATGGTGAGGTCTCAGGAACCTGAAGTTTAAGAATTGCGCCCTCAACAAAGCGAAGCTTCGGAGAGTCTGTATATAGCTCGAGTTTGAATGCGCCTTTTAGGCCGTGGGCCTTGACCAGACGGCCTACGCGAAGAGTTGTTGAACTAGAAATCTGTGTCCACCACGTCAACGCGAATCTTCTTGCCATCGGCAAGCGCGTTAACGATGGTGCGCAGTGCCTTGGCGGTGCGTCCGTTGCGCCCGATCACTCGACCCAGGTCATCTGGGTGCACGTGAACCTCAAGTAAGTCTCCTCGCGAGGTTGAGCGTGCGGTTACGGTTGCGTCTTCAGGATTGTCGACGATTCCCTTAACCAAGTGTTCGAGCGCAGCGGCTAGCACTATTAAGCCTCTTCTGCGTCAGTTGCTGCGGCTTCTGCCTCAGCTACTGCTTCTGCTGCTTCAACAACTTCTTCAGCTGCTGCAACTACATCTGCCGCTTCTTCGGCTGCAACTTCTGCTGCTGCCTCTGCTGCTGCTTCTGCCGCAGGAGCTTCTTCAGCTGATGCGTTCTCTGCAACTTCTGCTGCTTCTGCCGCTGCGTTTGCAGCCTTCTCAGCTTCTGCTGCCTCTAGTGCAGCCTTAGCCTTCTTGTTATCAAGAGCTTCTTTAGCCTGAAGCACTGGCTTCTTGGCTGAGTCAACAACGAATGCTGCCTTCGCTTCTTTGACCTGAACGGTGTTCTTCGCGTTCTTGTCACCCTTTGAAGTCTGGTAGTCACCGGTCAACTTAAGAAGCGCGGTTACCTGCTCGGTTGGCTGTGCGCCAACGCCAAGCCAGTAGAGCGCACGCTCTGAGTTAACTTCAATTACTGAAGGGTTCTCGGTCGGAATGTAACGACCGATCTCTTCGATTACTCGACCGTCGCGGTGAGTACGTGAGTCAGCTACGACGATGCGGTAGTGCGGTGCACGCTTTTTTCCGTGACGCGCTAGGCGGATTTTTACAGCCACAATGCTCCTGTTTTTGTATTGGGGCGAACAATCAACCGTGAGCGTGGGGGCACACTCGGTATTCAAGCTCTTGGGGTCATCCTTGTCGCTTGGTTAGAGGGTCAAGCGCAGACAACCGCTCTATTCTGCCAGAAAAACCGCGATAGCGCCAACCAAATTAGGCACGGATGCTGGCTAGACGCCGAAAGCCGACCCTGAGCCGCCCTGGTTTGGCTTCTCGCCCGATCGTTTGGCTGCCTCTTCGGCGGCGCGCTTAGCTGGGTTGCCCGACTTCGAGCCCGACTTTCCCTTGTCTTTCTTCTTGCCTTTGCCGCCAATGAAGCCCCCGCCCATGCCAGGCATGCCAGGCATTCCGGGAACCTGAGGCATTCCGCCCTTGGCAACGGTCTTCATCATCTTGGCCGCCTGCTCGAAGCGATTGACCAAAGAGTTGACCTCGGTAACCGTTGTGCCGGCACCGTTTGCAATGCGAAGACGGCGTGAACCGTTGAGCACCTTTGGCTGGCGACGCTCAGTCGGAGTCATCGAGCGAATGATTGCCTCGGTGCGGTCGATCTCGCGTTCGTCAAAGTTGTCGAGCTGGGCCTTCATCTGGTTTGCACCAGGCATCATGGCAAGCATGCTCTTGATTGAGCCCATCTTGCGAAGCTGTTGCATCTGTTCGAGAAAGTCTTCGAGCGTAAAGGTCTCGTTGGCCAACTTGGCGGCCATCTTCTGAGCTTCTTCTTCGTCGAAGGCCTTTTGAGTTTGTTCGATGAGAGTGAGCACGTCGCCCATGTCGAGAATTCGGCTTGCCATGCGATCTGGATAGAACGGCTCAAAGGCATCGAGACCTTCGCCGGTCGACGAGAACATGATTGGCTTGCCGGTTACAGATGCAACCGAAAGCGCCGCACCACCGCGAGCATCGCCATCGAGTTTGGTGAGAACCACACCGGTGATTCCGACGCCGTCTTCGAATGCCTTCGCAACGTTTACTGCGTCTTGACCAATCATCGAGTCGATAACAAAAAGCACTTCGTCAGGATCGGTTGCTTTGCGAATATCGCGCGCCTGCTGCATCAATTCTTCGTCGATGCCAAGACGACCGGCGGTGTCAACGATTACGACGCTGTATTGCTTTTTCTCGGCGTGCTTGATTGCATCTTTCGAAACCTTGACCGGGTCGCCCTTGCCATTGCCAGGTTCCGGTGCGAATACGTCAACGCCCGCGCGCTCACCTACTACCTGCAGCTGGTTTACCGCATTCGGTCGCTGTAGGTCTGCGGCAACAAGCAAAGGTGTTTGGTTTTGATCTTTGAGCCACTTCGCGAGTTTTCCGGCGAGGGTGGTCTTACCAGAACCCTGCAAACCGGCAAGCATGATGACAGTAGGCGGCTTCTTCGAGAACTGGAGTTTGCGCTGCTCGCCACCAAGAATCTTGACGAGCTCTTCGTTCACAATTTGAACAACCTGCTGGGCAGGGTTTAGTGCCTTCGAGACTTCATCGCCAAGAGCTCGTTCGCGAACCGCGGTGGTAAAGGCCTTCACGACCTCGAGGGCAACGTCTGCCTCGAGCAGCGCGCGGCGAATTTCACGCAGGGTGGCATCGATATCGGCAGGGCTTAGCTTGCCCTTGCTGCGCAGGTTCTTGAAGGTTTCGACTAAGCGATCAGAGAGATTGCCGAACATTACCCAACCAGTCCCTTTGCGAATTCGCGAGCATCAAAGAACGCGAAGTCGGCGATGCCTTCGCCAACACCTACTAACTTAACTGGGATGCCGAGTTCTTGCTGAATTGAATAGACGATTCCGCCCTTGGCTGTGCCATCCAGTTTGGTCAACACGATGCCCGTGACATTGGCAACCTC
>CANGGA010000125.1 GCA_947453285.1 Microbacteriaceae bacterium
AGCAAAGACCTCAGCCTCATGGACATGGCAGTTGAGGCATCAAACATTGCAATTAAACGCGCCGGCATAGAGCCGAGTGAAATCGGTGCTGTGATCTTCAGCACCATCACACACCCGCACCAGACTCCCTCCGCCGCGGCATTGCTCGCTGACAAAATTGGCGCAAATCCCGCTCCGGCATATGACGTATCTGCAGCGTGCGCTGGCTATTGCTATGGCATCGCTCAGGCAGACGCACTTGTGCGTTCTGGAATGGCGAAATATGTGTTGGTCGTCGGTGGCGAAAAACTCAGCGACTTTATTGACCCAACCGATCGCACAATCAGCTTTTTGCTAGCCGACGGAGCCGGCGCTGCAATCGTTGGCCCGAGCGACACCGCTGGCATTAGCCCAACCGTTTGGGGAACCGATGGCTCGCACTGGGACGCGGTCGGAATGACGGCCTCGCTGCTAGAGCTTCGCGACGGTGAGTCTGGTTGGCCGACACTGGTGCAAGACGGCGCAACGGTCTTCAAGTGGGCAGTTTGGGAAATGGTCAAGGTCGCCAAAGAAGCCCTCGAGGTTGCCGGAGTAAAGGCCGAAGAACTTTCTGCGATCGTCACTCACCAGGCAAACATTCGCATCATCGACGAACTCGCTAAACAACTCGCCGTTCCAGAGGGTGTCGTGATTGCCCGCGACATCATCTACACCGGCAACACCTCGGCGGCATCCGTGCCTCTGGCCATGGATGCTTTGCTCAGTTCTGGCGAGGTCGAATCGGGCGGTTTAGCCCTGCAAATCGGCTTTGGCGCTGGCCTTGCCTTCGCGGCCCAAGTAGTCGTTCTGCCCTAAAATTAGAGCAGTTGAAATCCCCCAATAAGGAGAATCCCCCATGGCACTATCGCAGACCGAAGTACTAGCCGGCCTAGCTGAAATCGTGAACGAAGAGACTGGCATCGACACCAGTTCGGTTCAGATGGACAAGTCATTCGTTGACGACCTAGACATCGACTCAATCTCAATGCTCACCATCGTCATGAACGCTGAAGGCAAATTCGGCGTAACCATCCCTGAAGAGAAGGTCGCCGACCTAAAGACCGTCGGCGACGCAGTTAACTTCATCACCGACGCACAGTAAGGCATTCGCTTGACTCGCAAGATTGTTGTCACGGGGCTGGGTGCTACTACCCCGCTCGGTGGCGACGTGCAGACAACTTGGCGCGCACTGCTCGCCGGTGAATCTGGCATCACCACTCTCGAACAAGAGTGGGTTGCTCGTCACCAGTTGCCTGTAACTTTCGCGGGTCAAGCCAAAGTTAAAGCCAAGGATGTCCTGTCGGTTCCCGAAACCAAGCGTCTAGACCCGTCAAGCCAGTTTGCGCTGATCGCAGCTCGCGAGGCCTGGGCAGACGCCGGAACTCCCGAGGTTGACCCAGAACGCCTAGCAGTTGAGTTCGCTACCGGAATCGGTGGCGTCTGGACACTGCTCGATGCCTACGACACCTTGAACGAACACGGGCCACGTCGTGTCTTGCCGATGACCGTGCCAATGCTTATGCCCAATGGCCCTGCAGCGGCAATCGGCATGGACATCGCAGCCCGCGGCGGAGTTCGCACCGCTGTTTCTGCCTGCGCATCGAGCACCGAGGCAATCGCAAATGCCATCACCAGATTGCAGAGCGGTGATATCGACATCGTCGTTGCGGGTGGTTGCGAAGCAGCTATTCACCCACTCCCGATTGCCGCTTTTGCTTCGATGCACGCGGTGTCGCGCAACAACGAGAATCCTGCTCAGGCTAGCCGCCCTTACGACGTTGCTCGCGATGGTTTTGTTATGGGCGAAGGTGCTGGTGCGTTGGTTATCGAAACCGAAGAACACGCCAAGGCACGCGGTGCAAAGATTTACGCATACCTTGTTGGCGGAGCGGTCACCAGCGACGCCCACCACATCACCGCACCAGACCCTGAAGGCACCGGAGCCGCTCGTGCGGTTATCGCAGCTCTAAAGCAGGCTGGTGCTGCCGTCGAAGAGGTAGTCCACATCAACGCGCACGCAACCTCGACACCGGTCGGCGACATCGCCGAATACACCGCGTTGAAACGAGTGTTTGGCGACCACCTAGAAAAGATTTGCGTATCGGCAACCAAGTCTTCAACCGGACACCTTCTCGGAGGTGCCGGAGCAATCGAGGCAATCTTTACTGTGTTGGCCTTGCACGAGCGCCTCGCCCCACCAACCATCAACCTTGACAACCAAGACCCAGCAATTCCGCTAGACGTTGTAACCGCACCGCGCAAATTGCCAGCGGGCGAAATCTTGGCAATCTCAAACTCGTTTGGTTTTGGCGGCCACAACGCGGTAGTCGCTTTTAAGAGCGCTAACTAACTTTTAGTTTCCAACCGACCGCAACCAAATAACTGGTGCATCGGCACCGGCAAGACGAAAAGCCTCTAATTCTTCATCCCACGGTTCGCCGAGCGCATTTCGCATTTCACTCTGCAAGTCGAGCAGGTTTGAGCCATTGGTCTCGAGCATTGCCCGAATTCGGTGTTCGCTGAGCAATACGCTGCCCATCGAGTCCATTTGCCCCTGAAACAAGCCCAGACGCGGCGTGAAGGCCCAACGCCAGCCGTCGGTAGTCGGTGCTTGATCTTGGATGATTTCGAAGCGCAGAGCGCCCCAGCCCATGAGTTCGGAGGCAAGAATCGCGCCAAAAGAGGCATCTGCCTGCCATTGATGTTCGGCTCGAAAGCTGCCCGGGCCCAGCGGCTGAGGGGTCCATTTGATGCCCGTGGGGCCGCCTAGAAGGCGGCCGATTGCCCACTCCACGTGTGGCAATAGAGCCCTAGGGGCAGAGTGAATTAACACCATGCCCTGAGCAGAAATACCGTTCATTTTGCCTCCACAGCCTAGGTACGTCTTCCCCAACGACCTGTGAAACGAGGCAGGCGTTTAGATTACGCCCGTAGCACCTTAAATGTCAAAAGCCGATCTCTCGACCGGCTTCTGACGTTTGCCTATGGCTAGTTGTGAATCACCAGCGAGCTGAGCGCAGGAACTGTAACCGTATTCGTGGCCTTCAGAGTGCTTAGCGCCGAATCTGAAGCCTTGGTTGCGTTCACTACTACCTGCCAGTCCGAGGTGCTTGGCAAAGTCACCTTGACCGCTCCAGAGGTTGGGTTGTGAAGCACGATGGTGGTGTTCCAGCTGTCGCCAACCGCCTTGCCATTGATTGAGTAACCAATCATTGGGTCTGGCACGTTCAAGAACGTGAGATTTGCTTTGACCGACGCGGCTGTGTCGAGTCTGAACGAAGGGTGCGCCTTGCGAATAGCGATTAGCCCCTTGTAGTAATTCACGACTGCAATGTTTGCGGCACGTGAGTTCCACTTGAGCGAGTTAATGGCATCGCCAGCGTTATATGAGTTGTCATTGCCGTTCTTGGTTCGCATAAATTCCTGACC
>CANGGA010000126.1 GCA_947453285.1 Microbacteriaceae bacterium
GCCTCAACCGATTGCCCAGCCGGTTGCAGAACCAATCCGCATGCCAGAGCCACTCTCGTTGCCTACCGAGTTTCCTGTCTTTGAGGCACCAGCTGGGTTCGAAGTAGACCTGAGCGATCTGCCGATAGGTTCTGACGAACCACTAACTCGCCGCCAACTTCGTGAGATGCAACGGCTTACAGGCAGCGATCTAATCGCCGAGGCTGCAGAGCGTGAGAATGAGGTCGAAACCGAGTTGCCATACGACGGCGATTTGGTTGAGCAGGTGCCACAGCTTGAGGCCACCGACTTCGAGGTTGCCCCGGCCACCTCTGACGACTTTAGTTATCTGAACAGCCAGGTCGAATCGATGTTCGAAGTTTCGCCGGGTCTGGTAATTGAACCGACCACTAACTCGATTGTCATCGATACGGTTCAAGACCTGACTAACTACACGGCAACCATTAGCGAAACCGGTGAGATTTTGACGACTGGCGCCATCCAGTTGCCGATCGAGCTAGCAGACAACAGCACGGGCGAAATTCAAATCATCCAAGAAGCGGCAGCCCTTGATTCGGCAATTCAGCTAGACAACGCAACTGGTTTCATAAACACAATCGCACCAATGAGAGTCACCGGAGTCGTAAATTCGATTTCAAAATTCAAAGTAATTCCAACTAATCTCAAGCGCGGAAGCAGCCACCCATACCTGGTATTGGCAGCTGCACTCGGCATGGTCGCTCTCGGCTCGCTTGTCGTCGCAGCTTTCTGGCTCAAAATCATTTAGGAAAAATTGACCGCTACAGCAACCGCAATTCAACTCGCCAACATCGCCGCCAACGCAGCCTCAGACAAGATCGCCGAGAACATAGTCGCGCTCGACGTTTCTGATTTGATGCCACTAACCGACATCTTCTTGCTAGCGTCGGGCCGCAACGAGCGTCAGGTTTCGTCGATTGGTGATGAGATCGAAGACAAAATGCTCGAAGCCGGTCACAAGACTCTGCGCCGCGAGGGCCGCGAGTTGGGCCGTTGGATTCTGCTCGACTTCGGCGACGTCGTCTGCCACATCATGCACGAAGAAGACCGCATGTATTACTCACTCGAACGCCTCTGGAAAGATTCTCCTGTGGTCAAACTCGACGTTCCAGAAAACTAGATTTGCTATAAACTAAGCAAGTTGCTTAGCAACGAACGGGCCTATGGCGCAGCTGGTAGCGCACCTGCATGGCATGCAGGGGGTCAGGGGTTCAAATCCCCTTAGGTCCACAATGCACCGAAAAGCCGCCCTACTGGGGCGGTTTTTTCGTTTAGGCTTGCCTCGTAATCAACAGCGAGGTCGATTTATGTCTGTCACACCAGCTATCCGCCTGGATGGGCTGACCAAGTCTTTTGGTCAGGTTGCCGCTGTTCAAAATATCGATCTCGAAATTCAAGAGGGCGAATTCTTCTCAATGCTTGGCCCTTCGGGCTCTGGCAAGACAACCGTGCTTCGCATGATTGCGGGCTTCGAAAAACCTACCTCTGGGCGAGTATTTCTAAGTGGTCAAGATGTGACCGACAAGGCGCCCTTCGACCGCGAAGTTAACACCGTCTTTCAGGACTACGCGCTGTTTCCTCATATGAATGTGCTCGAGAATGTCGAGTATGGCCTCAAAGTGCGCGGGGTTTCCCGATCCGAGCGCCGCGTGAGAGCTGAAGAGGCATTGGCCTCTGTGCGACTAGATGGTTTTGCAGATCGCAAGCCGAGTGAGCTCTCTGGTGGGCAAAAACAGCGCGTTGCGCTGGCGCGAGCAATTGTTGTCGAGCCGAAGGCACTTCTGCTCGATGAGCCGCTTGGTGCGCTCGATCTCAAGTTGCGAGAGCAAATGCAGGTCGAACTTAAAGAACTTCAGCGCAGGTTGGGAATTACTTTCATCTTTGTAACGCACGATCAAGAAGAAGCGCTAACTCTCAGCAATCGAATAGCCGTCTTCAATAACGGTCGCATTGAGCAAATCGGAACGCCTCAGGAACTCTACGAAAAGCCAGCAACCGAATTTGTTGCCAGTTTTGTAGGAACATCAAACATTTTTAGTGCCGAAGAGTCAAGCGCAGTCTTTGGGTTGAATGGCGCTCACACGATAAGGCCTGAAAAGCTTTCGCTTTCGAGCCAGAAGACCGATTTCGGCGGCACCCTCGTAGAGACCATCTATCTTGGTTCTGCTAACCGCATGATTGTTGAGCTCGAGAATCAAAAGCGGGTCACCGTGCTTGATCCAGCCGGAAGCGGGCAGGAGCGCCTTCCTCAGCGAGGCGAAAAGATTTGGTTGCGCATCGACAAGCGCGATCTAGTAAGAATTGGCAATTAGCCAATTTGGTCACTGACCAAAAATTAGGAGAATGAGATGAAACTAAAGACAGCAGCGAAGTTGTCTGTAGTGGCTTTGGCGGCAACGATGCTGCTTTCTGGCTGCGCAACAGCATCGACTAGCACCGACGCAACAATGCTCACCAAACTAGGCGCAAACGAGAAGACATTGTCTCTCTTGGGTTGGCCTGGCTATGCCGAAGATGGCAGCAACGACCCGAATGTTGACTGGGTGACTCCTTTCGAAAAAGAGACCGGATGTCAGGTCACCTTTAAGGCCTACGGAACTTCTGATGAAGCAACCAGCCTGTTTAAGACCGGAGAGTATGACGCAATCGCTGCATCTGGCGATGCAACCCTTCGACTAATTGCTGGCGGACAGGTTCAGCCACTGAACACCGAGTTGATTCCAAACTACGCTGGCGTCTATTCATTCTTGAAAGATCGCGCCTGGAACACTGTTGATGGCATGACCTATGGTGTGCCTCACGGCTACGGTGCAAACCTCTTGATGTACAACACCAAGGTGGTCAAGCCGGCTCCGACTTCATGGGACGTCGTGTTCGACAAGGCCTCTGCATACAAGGGCAAGGTCACGGCCTATGACTCACCGATCTATATTGCAGATGCCGCTCTTTACCTCATGAAGCACAACACAGCACTTGGCATCACGAACCCTTATGCCCTAGACGAGACTCAGCTCGCCGCTGCCGTCGATCTTCTACAGGCTCAGCGCGCAAACGTTGGTGAATATTGGAGCGACTACCTAAAGTCGATTCAGTCATTCGAGACCGGCGATACCGTGGTCGGAACCACCTGGCAGGTGATTCGAAACTCGATGAGCGCAAAGGCTACTGTCGACGCAATCTTGCCATCAGAGGGTGCAACCGGCTGGTCTGACTCATGGATGATTTCGTCAAAGGCAAAGAGCCCTAACTGTGCATATGCCTGGTTGAACTACATCGACAGCCCTAAGGCAAATGCTGCTGCAACCGAATATTTCGGTGAGGCCCCAGTTACCCAGGCCGCTTGTGACTTCATGGCAAGCGCAGACACCTGTGCTTCTTACCACGCTGGTGATGAGGC
>CANGGA010000127.1 GCA_947453285.1 Microbacteriaceae bacterium
ATGGAATTAGAAGTTTTTGACCGATTTTGATGCTGTCGCTAGTGAGAGCATTAGCACTCTTGATTGCCGCCACGGTCTTCTTGAACTTAGTTGCGATGCTCGAAAGCGTGTCTCCCGAGACAACGACGTAATAGGTCTTGGTTGCCGTCGCAGTAGGCGTCGGGGTCGGTGTTTTAGACGGGGTAGCAACCGCGGTCTTGGTCGGCGTCGGCGAAGCGCTTGGCGTCTTGGTCGGCGTTGCAGAAGGGGTCGGGGTCACGGTGGGCGTTGGAGTTGCATCGGTGTATGTCAACGGCGCGACCTTGCCGACCGGCAGTTTGCTTGCGAAGTAGACATCGACTGCTACCGCAGGCAGGCGGCCATTCTGCAGGGCCAGGTAGTTTGACACGTTTGCAATCTTGCGACGGGTGCCCTTGTCGATTAGCCAGTAGACCTTGTCTGGCGTGCGAATGAAGTGGCCGATATCAACGCTTGCCAACGGCAGCTTCGAGCAGGCAACCGCATCGAGCGTGATTGCTGCGCCCGGATAGTGGCTGGCAATCAGGCTTTCAACACGATAGAACTTGCCGGCGATTGCTATGTAACTCTGGTCTGCGCAAAGCGCTTTGACACCGGTTAGTTTTGCCGTCTGCTTATAGCCAGCAAGGTCGGCGCTTTGAGTGGTGCGCGGTTTGCCGAGACCAAATTGGGTCGACTGGTTCGCGCTCTCGACAAGTGCCATCGAATTCAGTCCGGTTATCCAGTAACTGAGGCCAGACTTCGCAGACTTTACAACCGTGCTCGGCGCAATCACCGGTGCACCGGTTTTAATCATGGCAAGAGCCGAAGGAACAACCTCGATTGTTGTCGGGCTCGCCATGTTGACCGAAAGCAAAGTTCGATCGGCCGCAGAGATAGTTGCTCGCTTTGTCTTGCCGCTAATGAAGTAGATGTTCTTATCGCCTGCAGCATGAAGAAGTGCCGGCGCAGTAATTGCCGTCGACACGGTTGGAATTGCATTTAAGAAGTCGCTCGAAACCGTCGGTGCATCTTCGACGAATTCTTCGCCATTGGCGATTTGACGTTTGCCGTCTGCGGTTAGCAGGTAGTGAACGCCGTTCAAGTCTTGAACAATCGACTTGACCGTCACGCCAGTGTTTACTTTGCTAAGGCCATCACTGCTCATGCTCGCGGTCGAAGCGGCAAACCACTTCGCAAAGTTAATGTCTGCCGAAGTCTTCGGGTCGAGCTCGTAATACATCGAGCCGACATAAACACCTTTGTTGCCGGTAGTCGAGTTTGTGAACAGAGTCTTGTTGGCGATGATCGGATTGCCCCAAGGCAAATAGTTGAAGCCTGAGATTTTGGTTGGCGCTAGAGACGGCAGAGTGATGCCCGCTTCGGTAGCCGAATAGGCGTCGAGAATCTGACGCTTCTGACCGGCACTAATCAGATATAGATCTGCGGCATCGCCAGCGACCAGCTCGGTCATGGCGCCACCATCGGCAAGGGCGGCTAGCTGCGATGCCGTCAACTGAATTGCTCCGGCGCACTCAAGGCCAAAGGTCGACGCCTGGTCGCAACTTGTGATGGTGAACTTTTTGCCTGCGTCGTAATACCAGTACTGACCCGTCGCCGACTTAACCAAGCGACTCACGATCGTCGGTGAAGTCGTGAAGGTGTCGAGGTAATCCTGTGAAATGGTGCCGAGCGGGCCCAGCGGCTTTAGCGCCTCGAGCATCGACGGATCGTTGATTAGGTATTTGCTGTTATCGACGATCAGGTATGTGCCTGAGGTGGCGCTCTTGAGCAAGAAGCCACCGCCGATTGGGCTGCCGAACCAGTCGCTGTAGAAGCGCCAGAAGTTTCGGTTTCCGTATGCGCTGCACTTATCGCCGGAGCCATAGAGGTTCTTCATGGCCGCATCGTTTGGGGTGTAAGGCGTGTAGTAGTAGAGCGCGCTAGTTGCGATGCTCTTGATCAAGACCGACTTGCTTCCGCAACTTGCGTCTGGGTTGTAACGAATGTTTGCGGTGCGACCGACCTTCAAATATGTAAACGAGCCTCGAGGGTCGCCGTACCACTGCAACTGACCGGCACCCTTGTAGAGCTGGTTGAAAAGTCCAGACCAAACCTTGCCACAGATTGCCGGGTCGCTGTCTGGGCAACCGTAGCCGAGCGCAGCGCGATACATGTATGCGGTTGGGTTGGTTGCCTGAATCAATCCCTGTTCTTTTTGCAGAACCACAAGCAAGACTCTCGGATTGATTCCACAGGCACGCGCAATGTCATAAATCAACTGCGACGCTTTTACATTTTGCTTCGCCGACATCGACTGGCACTTGCCGTCTTCGCCGACCTTGTCTAACTCATCGGTGACGTAGTCGCGCAAACAGGTTGGGCCACCATCGTTTGCCTTGCAAACCGGAACCTTGCTTTCGAGAAAGCGCTGAATGTCGGCAACCGACATTGTTCCGAAATCATAAAACACGCTGTCGCTAATGATCAGACCCGGATCGAAGCGAGAGGCGTCTGCGGCATCGGCCTTGCTATTTGCAGTTATCGCAGAAATGCCAACTAGCACCAGCAGCAGAGAGACTGCGAGTGCTAGAAAGCGATTCAGGCGAATGGTCATCGAGTTATGGAATTACGACTGACTGACCAGCAGAGGTTCCTGCGTGTGCCGCTGAGTCATAACTAACCGTGACTAGCGCGGTGCCCTTAGGCAAACCGGATAGCGAAAGCTCCATCGGGTAGCACTGAGTTGAGGTGACGTTCGATTCGGCCTTTACCGAAATCTTCTTGGTTTGGGTGCCGGCCTGAATAATCAGGGTGCACTGGCCGCCATCCTCGTTGAAGTTGGTGACCTGGGCGACGACGTCGATAACGCCCGCAGTTGCATCGACATTGGCCTGGTCAATCTGCACGCTGGCCTTGCCCTTTGCTGGGGCGGTTGCCGTTGGCGACTCAGACGCACTTGCCGACGAACTCGGGTTTGCGCTCTCGCTGGTGCCTGGGCTCTGGGTGGTTCCCCAGTTCGGGTAGAGCAGGGCACAGCCAGAAAGACTTAGGGTGAGGGCTGAAAAGGCGAGAATTGCCGCGATTTTCTTCATTTTTGGGCCTCCAATAGGTGCCTTAAGCCTAACTTTGGCACCTCGAAAGCCCCGAGATTTCGGGCTGTGAGGTTTCTGCGACTATGCCTGCAGCTGCTTGATGGTTTGTTCGCGGGTGCCGTTCACGGCAGCCCAGACAGCGGCGCGGTGCCTGCCGGTGGCGTTAGCCCAGATCGACTCGTCTGTCTGAGCCAAGACGGCACCGGCACGAGACTTGAACTCGTTGAAGAACTGCTCGTCGGTTTCGGCGATGGCAGGCGCATAGAGCTGCAGGTCCATCGAAATTACACGACCGAGGTAGCTATCGAGCACGTGCTTTTCG
>CANGGA010000128.1 GCA_947453285.1 Microbacteriaceae bacterium
CAACGAAGCAGTTCGCATGGTGAACGAAGCTGTGAGCCCAGAGGCAAACATCATCTTTGGTGCAACCATCGACGACACTCTTGGCGACGAAATTCGAATCACCGTCGTTGCAGCCGGATTCGACCCAGCAACGCAAAAGGCTCGACCAATCGAGCGTCGCCCGGTTATTGCAGACGAAGCGCCGAAGCAAGCCAGTGTTTTTGACATGCCGACAGCAGCTGCCGCGACAGCGAGCGGGTTTGGTTTCGGAATCGACATCGAACAGCCTGAAGTTTCTGACGCAACCGGCGTCATCGACACTCTTAGTGACGACGAGGTCATTCCGTTCCCTCGACAGAACAACCAGGGTTTCGGCGACGACCTAGACATTCCTGATTTTCTGAAGTAGGCAGTCGGCTTGTCTGACTTGCAAAATCGCTACCAACAGGTTTGCGAGCAGATCAAGGTTGCTGCGGCTCATGCCGGTCGTCAGTGGCAAGAGATTGAGCTTGTCGTCATCAGTAAGAACCATCCAGCCGATCTCGTTCGAGAGTTGCACGCGCTTGGCCAAAGAAACTTTGGCGAGAATCGCGACCAGGAAGCCCGACCTAAAGCCGAGGCTACGAATGACCTCGAGGGCATCCGGTGGCATTTCGTCGGTCAGTTGCAGAGCAACAAGGTCAAATCGGCTCTAACTTATTCGAACTTTTTGCATTCGATCGATCGCGATTCGCTTTTGAAGGCCCTGCGTCGCGAGCTAGCCGAAGGGCAGCAAAAACTTGGCGGCTTCATTCAATTGAATCTCACGGAGGACCCTGGACGCGGGGGAATATCACCGACCGACCTGTTGGCCTTTGCCGAGGATGCCATGAGCCTGCCTAATTTTGAACTGCTTGGAGTTATGGGGGTGGCTGCGCTCGATCGCGACCCTCGAATTGACTTCGACACCATCGCCACCGCCAGTCAGGCCCTGCTAAAGGTCGCTCCTGAGGCCAAATTCATCTCTGCTGGCATGTCTCACGACTATCGAGAAGCTATCGAATTCGGCGCGACACACCTGCGAATTGGCACGGCAATCACCGGAAATCGAAACCTTTAGCCATATCCTGAAGGTCAAGGTTTATCTAGGAGGACCAAATGGCTCTAATTTCAACTGTTTCAAGCTGGCTTGGGCTCGGCGAAGAGGGCGATGCGCCTGTTTCTCGCCCAGTTTCACCAGTAGCTGCCGAGCGCTCATCGATGCCTCGCGTAACTCAGCTTCGCAGCCGTCGTGGCGCAGAGCAGAGCGAAATCTTCTCAATCGAACCAGATTCATACCTAGGTTCGGGCGAGGCCATTGCTAGCCAGTTCCGTGAGGGCGTAACCGTAATCGTGAACATGGCGAAGCTAAGCGACTCAGAAGCTCTTCGCATGGTCGACTTCTTGTCTGGCCTAAAGCTTGCATTGCTTGGAAACATCAAGCGAATCACGAAGCACGTTTACCTGCTTACCCCGCTGCACGTGGGAATCAACGACCCAGATCCTGCAGAGGAAGTCGTCGACTCACTGCTAATCCAGCCATAGTCGAATGACTGTATTAGTTGTCGCGCTCTGGTGGGCGCTGCAACTCTATTTTTGGCTGCTAATCGCAAGATTCGTAGTTGATTTGGTTCTATCGGTAAATCCAACCTGGCGACCTAGAAGCCTGGTCTTGGTTCTAACCGAAGTAGTAATGACCGTCACCGATCCACCACTGAAACTCGTCAGGCGCTTCATCAAGCCCGTTCGCATGGGTTCAATATCGCTGGATTTCGGCTGGACCTTCGTTTTGCTTGCGGTAACGCTTCTTCAGAATTTATTAGCCAGACTGGCCTAGCGGCTCAATTCACAACCTGGGCGCATCCTCGTTAATCGGGCAATGCCTAAGGTAATCTTGAAAAAGCTCAAACAAGAGAGGTCAAAATGCCGCTTACTCCAGAAGACGTCGTCAATAAGCGTTTTCAGCCGACTAAGTTTCGTGAAGGCTATGACCAAGACGAAGTAGACGACTTTCTCGATGAAATCGTTGTCGAACTTCGCAGACTGAACCAAGAGAACGAAGATCTTCGACAGCGCTTGCTCGCCTCAGAAGCCCGAATCGCTGAACTTCAGCGCAGTGGCGCCGGGCTCGTTGACCAACTCACCGCTTCGACTCCGGTTACCCCGAACTTTGGTGGTTTGACTCAGTTGAGCGAACCAGCACCCAGTGCCTTCCCAGTTGCCACAGACCCGTCGCAGATCGACGGCAATAGCACAAACAACCTATTGCAGATGGCTCGAAAGCTTCACGACGATCACGTTCGCGAAGGCATCAGCAAGCGTGACGCACTTATTGCAGAAGGTCACGCGACGGCTGCCCGCGTAATTCGCGAAGCCGAAGCTCAGCAGCGCGTTGAGTTGAGCAAGTTCGAACAAGAGAAGGCCGTGCTCGAGCACACAATTCTCGAACTAAAGAGTTTTGAACGCGAATACAGAATCAAAATCAAGGCATACATTGAGGCCCAGCTGTCAGAGCTTGAGCACCAATCGGCCTCAGACATTCAGGTCAACCAGAATTCAAGCGCATCGCAAAGTGCGCCGCAGACCTTTCAAATCGGTCAGAGTTCAAGCGATTACTTCACTAACTAATGTCGAAGTTTGTTTCTAGCAAGTCACTCAAAGTTTCGATTTCGCTGCTAATCGCTTTGGGCGTTGCCGCTGCCGACCAAATTATCAAAAACCTCATCGTCGCAAACTTTCACACTTTCGAAATCAAACCCTTTCTTGGCGAGGTCGTTAAGCTGACCTACGTTTCGAACGACTCGGCTGCCTTCTCGATGGGGTTTGGGTTAACCGGCATTTTCACTCTTATTTCGAGCGTCGCGGTAATCGGGCTAATCTGGTTCATTCTTAGCAAGGCGCAAACGCTTAGTTGGAGTCTCATGGCTGCATTTCTGCTCGGTGGAGTATCGGGAAACCTAATCGATCGATTCGTTCGTTTTCCGGGGGCGGGGCTTGGTCGCGTAGTCGACTACATTAAAATTCCTTTCAACTTTCCGGTATTCAACCTTGCCGACATGGCTATCGTCGTAATTGCCTCGCTAACCGTAATTCGCGTGCTGCTCGGCCACTCAATTGGCAAAGCCGGCACCGCGAAAAATGACTGAAACTCGTTTGATTCCGGTTCCTCCGTCTTTTGACGGAGAGCGTGCCGACGCCGCTTTAGCCAAGATGCTTGGGCTCTCCAGGTCTGCCGCCGCAGACATTCTCGAAAATGGCTCGGTGCGAATTGGCAGTTCGGTGCTTTCAAAGTCAGGTCGCGTCAAAACCGATGACCTGCTCGAGATCGATATGCCAGAGGTGCGCGATCCGTTGGCCGTCGAACCGACCGAAGTGCCAGACCTAAAAATTGTTTACGAAGACCAAGACCTTGTGGTC
>CANGGA010000129.1 GCA_947453285.1 Microbacteriaceae bacterium
AAAAGAGTTGTTCGTCGCTGATGCGTGAAACGGTCGCCTCGTGACCCATGGTTACGTCGTCTTCGCGAACATCGACGGCCGGATAGGTGTCGCTGCGTGAGATTGTGTCGACCAAGAGTGCGTCGCAGCGCACGGTGTTAGCGCTGTGGTGCGCACCTGCGGCAACCTTGATTTCACCACGGTATGAAGTTCTGCCACCGCCACGGGCAATCGACTTAGAAATGATCGATGAAGAAGTGTGCGGAGCGAGGTGAATCATTTTGGCTCCGGCATCCTGGTGCTGGCCCTCACCGGCGAATGCGACCGAAAGAGTCTCGCCGCGTGCGTGCTCACCAGCAAGGATGATCGCCGGGTATTTCATGGTGACCTTCGAACCGATGTTGCCATCGACCCACTCCATGGTTGCTCCCTCGTGCGCGATTGCTCGCTTGGTGACCAAGTTGTAGACGTTGGTCGACCAATTCTGGATCGTCGTGTATCGAACGCGTGCGTTCTTCTTGACAATGATTTCAACAACTGCAGAGTGCAACGAGTCACTGTTATAGATAGGCGCGGTGCAACCTTCGATGTAGTGAACGTAAGAACCTTCGTCGGCGATGATCAGGGTGCGCTCGAACTGGCCCATGTTCTCGGTGTTGATTCGAAAGTATGCCTGCAATGGAATCTCGACGTGAACGCCCTTTGGCACGTAAACAAAGCTGCCGCCAGACCAAACTGCTGTGTTTAGAGCCGCGAACTTGTTGTCTCCGGCTGGAATGACGGTTCCGAAGTACTCCTGAAATAGTTCTGGGTGTTCTTTCAAAGCGGTATCTGTGTCTAAGAAGATGACGCCCTGCTTCTCAAGTTCTTCGTGAATCTGGTGATAGACCACTTCAGATTCATACTGAGCCGCTACTCCGGCAACTAGACGTGAACGCTCGGCCTCAGGAATTCCAAGGCGCTCGTATGTGTTGCGAATGTCTTCTGGCAGGTCTTCCCAAGATTGGGCCTGCTTCTCGGTTGACCGAACGAAATATTTGATGTTGTCGAAGTCGATACCGCTGAGGTCGCTACCCCAGGCTGGCATTGGCTTGCGTTCGAAGAAGTTGAACCCCTTTAGTCGGGTGTCTAGCATCCAGTCTGGTTCGCTCTTTAGGCCAGAGATGTTGCGAACTACGCCCTCGTTGATGCCACGCTGGGCAATCGAACCGGCTGCGTCGCTATCTGACCAACCAAATTCGTAAACCCCAAGCGAATCGAGCTCTGAGCGGTCTACCGTATCGGTCATTGCGATCTCCTTCTTGGGTGCGAATGTTCATTTCGGCCCAGACGATTTAAAACTCTCAGAACAGCGGCTAAATTCCCAAGGCGCACGCAAAACCGAATGAAATCGGGTTTCTTGCGCAGCTTGCTATGCGAAACTAGAAAAACCTAGTGCACCGCTGAATCTGGGACTAAGTCTAACCTTGGCTTGGTTTATCTGGCTAGACCTCTTCTGAAAGGCAGCTCTTGTTTCTTTTTGATCGCGCCAGAATCCGACTCTATGCCTGGCTTTCGCTAGCCAGCCAGATCTTGATAGTGGTTACCGGTGGTGCCGTTCGATTGACCGGTTCTGGTCTCGGCTGCCCAACTTGGCCAAAATGCACTTCCGATTCGCTCGTAAACGTTCCCGAACAGGGCATCCACGGAATTATTGAATTCGTCAATCGAACCCTTACCTTTGTCTTGGTGATAATCGCACTGCTCACATTCGTGACGGTATGGCGACTCGGCAAGGCCAAACGCGCAGGACTCACCTGGCCAGCTCTTGCGGCTGGGCTTGGAATTTTTGCACAAGCCGTGGTCGGTGGCATTAGCGTTTTGACTCAGTTGAATCCTTGGGTGGTTGGGCTTCACTTCGTGGTTAGCGCAGCCCTAATTTCAATCGCCACTGTCTTGGTTTGGCGGGTCTATTCCCCCGAGCACTCGCCGGTTCCTTATCGCGCATTCGCGCTCGTTCCGTTTGTTTCGGTGTTTGGATTTGCCGCACTATTAGTTGGAGTAACCGTGACCGGCGCCGGCCCGCACGCTGGCGATGCAAACGCACCACGAAACGGTCTAGATCTCGCTCAGCTCGAACACTGGCACTCCTACCCTGCCTATGTCACGCTCGCACTGGCCGCAATCGTTTTAGTGACGCTCGCGAGAGTGAACCAGGATGCTTCGCAGAAATTGGCAGTTCGCATCAGCACATACTTGGTGGTTGCCCTCTTGATTCAGGCGGCGATTGGAATTGCTCAGGCTCGCCTCGGAGTTCCGCCAATTTTGGTTGGTGCTCACATGCTCGGAGCTTCGATCATCGCCAGCTTGCTCACATTTCAGTGGCTCGCCGTCAGAGGCAAATAATCCATGGCGCGCGTTTTCTGGTTTCGCCGCGATCTTCGACTAAACGATAACGTCGCTCTCAACGCTGCCATCGCCGGTGCTATCGAGGATGGCGACCGAAAAGTCGTTCCCAGTTATTTTGTTGATCTCGACGCATTCGAGGCGCTTAGCCCAATTCGACAGCACTCGCTAAACGCTTCTCTCGGCTCGCTCGGAGCGAGCCTAGATCGCAAGTTGACGATTAGACACTCGCGCACTCTCGATGGAGTGGCTGCCGAGGTGGTTGCCGTTGCTCGGGCCGCGAACGCAAAAATCGTGCACGCAACTCGCGCATTTGATCCGGCCGCGATTCGCGAACAGAACACCGTAGGTCTTGCGTTGAAGGCAAGCGGAATCTTTTTGCAGTTAGACGATAGCTACTATGCGGTTGCCCCCGGTCTAGTAAACAAGCCAGATGGCACTGCTTATCGGGTCTACACGCCTTTCTATAAAGGCTGGTTGAACCATGCAAACGTGCCACCGGTTGCCTTGGGCGAGCTTGGCGAAGATTGGTTTGAGCCAATCGAATGCATGGGTCGCCCAGTGGTCACCGCACCGGCACCCTTTGAAATCAAGGCCGGCGAAGCTTATGCACTGCGCACCCTTGAACGATTCGAGAAACGCGCATTGCTTCAATACAGCGAGATGCGCAACCGCGCCGATATTGCCGGAACCTCTCACCTATCGCACGCACTTGCTCACGGTGAAATTCATCCGAGAACTATTCTCGCTCGACTCGGCGATAGCGAAGGCGAAATTGTTTTTGCCAAAGAAATTTGTTGGCGCGAATTTTATGCAGATGTTTTATTCAGAAACCCAGAATCTCTTCTTGATTATTACGAACCGCGTTTTGCAAAAATGCGCTTCGACACCGGCATCGAGGCAGAGAAAAAACTCGAAGCATGGAAGAGCGGCCAGACCGGCTTTCCGATGGTCGATGCCGGCATGCGTCAACTTACCGCAGACGGTTGGATGCACAATCGCGTGCGCATGATTGTCGCTTCGTTCTTAGTAAAAGACCTTCA
>CANGGA010000130.1 GCA_947453285.1 Microbacteriaceae bacterium
ATTCCATAGACTTGACCCATGTCTAAACAGGTCGTCATTCTTGCCGCCGGCATGGGAACTCGTCTCGCGAGACCACTGCCAAAGCCGCTAACCGAACTTCGCGATGGTCGGTCAATCATGAAGCAGCAGATCGACAACCTAAAGACCGCATTCGGCGAAAGCTATCGAGTCATGATCGTCGTGGGTTTCAAACTCGAGGCAATCATCGAGCGTTTTCCTGAGGCAACCTTTGTCTATAACGAGTTCTTCGATCAGACCAACACCTCAAAGAGTTTGCTCAAGGCGCTTCGCGCTTCTGGCGATGGCGGAGTTATCTGGCTAAACGGCGACGTGGTTTTTGATCCACAGGTTTTGGTGCGAGTCACCGAGCACATGGATGCCGGCCAATCATTCGTAGTCGTGAACCAGTCGAAGGTGAGCGACGAAGAAGTTAAGTACACGCTCGACGACACCGCGTTCATCCGTGAACTTTCAAAGCAGGTCGTTGGCGGCTTGGGTGAAGCGGTCGGCATCAACTACGTTGCTGCTCAAGACAAGGCAGCTTTGATTGAGCGCCTCGCAGAAGTCGATGACCAGGATTACTTTGAGCGAGGCATTGAACTCGCAATCGATCTAGATGGCCTTCGATTTAAGGCCATCGACATCAGCGATCTTTACGCTGTTGAGATTGATTTCGCCGAAGACCTAGACCGCGCAAACGAGCTATTTTAGGCGTCTTGCCTCGCGGCTCTAAGAAGTCATCAGGGTCGTTGGCCTTTACCGAAAGCAAGACCAAGAGGGTCCAACCGATTTCGAGAAGCATTCTGCTCTCGGTTAGGTTCTGAGCAAGCAACCCAAAGAACACCAGCATCGGCCAAAGGTAAAGCGGGTTAGTGTGGCGAACGCCGAGGCGCCAGAGCTTCACGAAGGTCAGCACCGATAGGGCAACCAGCAGCAACAGGCCAATGAGTCCGAGCTGCAGCCAGATGTCTAGAAACGCGTTGTGCGCTTGGTAGTAGGGCACCTTGTTGATAACCACCAGACCGGCGAATGGCTTTACTCCCGGCATCCAGTATGAAATCCAGCCCCAGCCCTGAATCGGTCGTTGTTCGATTAGTCCTAGAACCAACTTCCAGATTTTGCTGCGGCCGGTCATGTCTGGGCTCTTGCCGAAGAACGCAAAGACCTCTGCGCGATATAGAAAAACGAAGACCGAGCCGAGGCCGGCGACCGCCCAGACCCAGCGGTAAATTCGGTGGCGAAGGTCGCGGTCTTTACCCTCGACGAATAGTGCAACCACCGCCGCCACCGAAACCGCAACCAACGCAAAGCCGACACCGGCTGACTTTGAGAGCCAAAGCAATAGGGCCGAAATCACAAAGCTAGATGCGCTCAACCACTTCGAAGTCGAGGCTGCGACAAATTCAATCGCGAAGAAAATTAAACCGAGCAACGCGATGAACGCGAGCAGGTTGCTGTTTCCGACGATTCCCTGAATTCGATTGCCATCGAAAAGGTGTCCGCGGGTCCAATAGAAGGCTGAGGCCGGGGGAGTGTCGCCTTCGTAGTTTTTGAAGATCGGTGCGATTGGTCCGTGCAGAATTGCGGCTGCCACGAATTCGAAGATTAGCGATGCGCCGAGAATCACGCGAATCACGTTGCTGAAAATGCGAAGCAGGTGACGCCAACTAAATACCGCCGCCAAGAAGATTGCAAAAATCGAGGTCGCATACTGGGCGAACGAAGCGATGCCCGTGAACATCGGGTAGTTCGAATAGATGGTGCTAATCGGCATCAAAATGAGAAGCCCGGCCAACGGCCAAGGAATCTGCTTGATGATGCGCTTCGGTTCGTTTTTGAAGAAGTGATAAACCGTGAAACCCAGAAGAACGAAAAGCAGGGCACCCCAACCCCACCAGCCAACCGAATAGCGAACCGCGTCGCCCGCCAACAGAGCGAAAACGGCAACATAGGCCAGATAGGTCTTTGCGCGAAAACCGGGTTCGCGGGTGTTCAAAATCACCCGGATTGGTTGCGTCAACGCATTCATTAGATTCCCTGTCGGCCCTGGCTAGGGCTAATTCAGTCTATTCAGTAGCCTTAAGGCAACGAGATAAAGGGCGTAACGTTTTGATTCGCAAAATCACTAACCAGGCAATGCCTTATTCCTGGGGTTCGCGCACTTTGATCTCTGATTACTTGGGCATTCACGCCACCGGCCAACCGATGGCCGAAATCTGGTTCGGCACTCACCACGCCTCGATGGCAAGTGACCTCGAAGACGCAACTCGCTCTCTGCTCGAGTTGCGCGACCAGAAGCCGCTCAGCTTTTTGCTAAAGGTGTTGGCGGCCGATTCGCCACTTTCGATTCAGGCGCACCCAAACCTCGAGCAGGCGGCCGCCGGTTTCGAGCGAGAAAATCGCGCAGGCATTGCGCTTTCTGCCGCACACAGAAATTACAAGGATGCCGGCCACAAACCAGAGATGATCGTGGCGCTCTCGGAATTTGAAGCGCTCTGCGGTTTTCGCTCTGTGGAATATGTTCGAGAACTTCTCGAAGACATTCAGAGTTACCCCGCGACCGAAGACCTAAAAGAAGCAGCCGAGCTTTGGCGATCGCTGCTAGACGATTCTCTAAAAGCTCTGGTCTCACACCTATTGCACTCGCGCGCTCAGTTTGGTGTGCTCTCGGTTGCGCTGGCGGCCTTGGCAAGTTTCGATGGTCGCTTCGAACTCTGCTACAGACTCAACGAGCTTTACCCTGGCGACCCTGGCGTGTTCATCGCGATGATGATGCACCACGTTCACCTGCAACCCGGCCAGGCACTGTTTTTGCCGGCAGGAAACATCCATGCCTATCTATCTGGTCTCGGCGTTGAGGTGATGGCGGCCTCTGACAATGTTTTGCGCGGCGGGCTTACTCCGAAGCACATCGATGTGACCGAGCTCGAATCGGTAGTCAACTTCAGCGACAAGCCTGTCTCGCTCGTTCACCAAGTCGAGGTGGCAAGCGGGCTGATCGAGTTCAAGACGCCGGTCGACGATTTCATTCTCTATCGGGTTGAACCGAGCGGCGGCCGCCTGCTTGCCGATTTGCAACTCGGCGCAGACGCTGTAGCCCTTTGCACCGCGGGCGAGGTGGCCATTAGCAACAGTCTTGGGGAGCGAGAGGTGCTCAAGCGAGGCGAGGCCGCGTTCATTTCGAACGATGCCAAACTCACCAGTTTTGCCGGCAGTGGAACGTTATTCGTTGCGGTTGGTCGCGACTAGTTATTTGTAGTCGCACCGCAAGCGTCGCGACTAGTTGTTGCGAGCGGACCAGGCTGACGAGATGATTTCGTGCATGTCGCGCTTGGCAACCCAGCCGAGTTCGTTCTTGATTCTCGACACATCTGCGCATAGATA
>CANGGA010000131.1 GCA_947453285.1 Microbacteriaceae bacterium
ACGTGAACCTGACCGGTGCCGATCGAGTTCTCGTATTCGCTATACATAACGCCCTTGGCGGTGTTTAGCTCTTCGCCGGTTGCGCCAGCCATTGCCAGCCAGTGAAAGAAGTTCGCCTCTGGCTTGAACTTCTTAAAGTTAGGCATGTTTTCGAGAATCGCCTTGTGGTCGCCGGCTTTCATCCACTCAAGAACCTCGAGGTCGGCGGCGTAGGCCTCAGGGGTGAAGATGTGCTTTGGGTCGCTGGCCTCGTGCTTGCGCAGTTCGCGAAGTGGCCAGAAGGTGTGCGAGAGAGCACCCGATGCGAGCAACAACACTTTGCGATCGCTATCACGGATGGCTTCGCCGAGTGCGCGGCCTGCGCGCTTGAAGTCTTCGTAGTCACCGGTCTGGCAGACGCTCATGCTTATCCAGCGCTTATCGTCGAGACCGCGACCGAGGTAGTGCCAGAGGTTCACCGTTGCATAAAAAATCGGAAGGTGCGGATCTGCGATCGGGGTGATCCAGGTTCCGTTCTTCTCGTCATACTTTGCGATTGCGTTTGCAAGTTCAGGGTCGCCCTTCATCGCATAAGGAACCTGAGACATGCCGCGCGGAAGTTCTTCTGAAGTGAAGAGTCCGCTGCGCTCGGCAGCCGAGGTGACAACGAACTCGACGGTGGTCGCCCAGTGCGAGTCGAGAACCACGACGGTGTCGTAGTCGAGAGTCTCCATTACCTCTTTGCGAAAACGCTTGAGGCCCGGAACGAGTGAAATCTCTTTGCCTTCGTTCAAATCAAAACGAGTTGCCTCAGGCAACATGATTGTTGGAACGTGAGCCAGAATCGCTGCGCCTACTACTTCGCCCATTTTTATTCCTTCCATCCATTAGGTGAAACTACGGTGTTCTTAACATCTGCATAAAAATCGAAAGACCAGTTGCCGCCCTCGCGACCGATTCCAGACTTCTTCGAGCCACCGAATGGTGCTCGAAGGTCGCGCACGAAGAAGCAGTTAACCCAGATAGTGCCCGCAACGAGTTCTTTGGTGATCCTGTCTGCGTGGGCGCGCTTGCCAGAAACGACAACCGCGGCCAATCCGAATTCGGTGCCGTTTGCCATCTCTAGCGCCTGCTCGTCGGTGCTAAAGGTCTGCATGCAAAGCACTGGCCCGAAGACCTCGGCGGTCACTATTTCACTGTCGGCAGCTGGGTTCTTGACCAGCGTTGGCTTGAAGAACAGGCCGCCGAGCTCAGTGTTTGGCTCGCCACCCATGACGATGTTGGCGCCTTCAGCCTTGGCTCGGTCGACGAAACCCTTGATGCGGTCGAAGTGCACCTGGTGAATCTGCGGGCCGATATCGGTGTTCTCATCGCGTGGGTCGCCCTGTTGAATTTTGGCAGCGCGCTCTGCAAACTTTGCCGCGAATTCATCGGCAACCGATTCGTGAACCAAGATGCGGGTGCCCGAGAGACATACCTGACCAGCATTGTCATATTGTTCAACGGCAAGTTCGGCAGCAAGGTTGAGATCCGCGTCTTCGAAAACTAGCAGCGGGCTCTTGCCGCCGAGTTCAAAACTAACCGGAGTCAAGTTGTCTGCAGCTGCACGCGCAATTGTTTTCGCGGTTGGCACAGATCCGGTGAAAGAAATGCGCGCGATGTTTTTGTGTGCAACTAGAGCCGCACCGGCTTCTTTTCCGAAACCCTGCACGACATTGAACACGCCGTCTGGAACACCGGCTTGCTTTGTGAGGTCTGCAAAGTATGAAGCCGAAAGGGGAGTCCACTCGGCTGGTTTCAAAACTACGGTGTCGCCCGCTGCGAGTGCAGGGCCGATCTTCCAGGTTGCCAACATCAGGGGAGCATTCCACGGAGTGATTAACGCGCAAACACCAGATGGATCCCAAGAAATGTTGTTGGTGTGACCGCGAGTTTCAAAAACTTCGTGGTGCAAGTCGTTGATTGCCCATTCTGCGAAGAATCGAATGTTCATTGCAACGCGAGGCATGACGCCACGTCGGTGTGAACGCAGAAGCGATCCGTTGTCCATGGTTTCGAGTTGAGCAAGAGTTTCGATGTTTTCTTCGACAAGTTCTGCAAGACGAAGCAAGATTTCGCCGCGCTTCTTCGGGCCCATTGCCGCCCAACCCTTGAATGCAGCATTCGCGGCCGCTACCGCGAGGTTAACTTCGTGTTCGCCACCGCGAGAGATATCGCCCAAGAACGAACCATCGATTGGCGAAGTGTTTGCGTAGGTCTCGGCAGAGGCCACGCGCTGGCCATTGATGTAATGGCGGGTGTCGATAGACTCGCCGGCAACTTGAATCGTTGTCACTCTTCTGGCCCCTTTGTCAGCTGAGAAGGCATTTCATTTGGATGCTAATGACTTAGATTACGGCATACTTACAAGCAGGAATGCCACGATTTATAACGATTTAGGAGTCGCCGTGACCCAGCCAGCTCGCCCGAGAATCGCCATCCTTGGCCGCTTTGCCGAGAGCACCTCTGCGACCCGTCGCGATGGTTTGGTTACGGCACTTCGCCTGGCCGAGGCGGTCTATACCGCTGGCGGCGAACCGATGACCATCTTGCCGGTTGCTGATTCAAACTGGGATGAACGCCTGGCCGGATTTCAGGGTGTGCTGCTACCCGGCGGCGGCGATGTGAACCCTCGCGCCTATGGCCAAGAGCCGACCACCGAAGAGATCTATGGCGTGCACGACTTGCAAGACGCTGCAGATATCAGCCTTGCCAAGTGGGCCATCGAGCGCGGGGTGCCGCTGCTTTCGATTTGCCGTGGCACCCAAGTGGTCAACGTGGCAACCGGCGGCACACTGATTCAGCACATGGATTCACCGCACCGCAACCACATTCACGAAGTAACCATCGAGTCGCACGGTGCCGACCTCGGCTTAACCAAGCACACTCTCGAATCGAGTTGCTTTCACCACCAGATGCTCGACCGTCTTGGCGCTGGACTCGAGGTGATTGCCCGCTCTGCCGAAGGCACGATTGAGGCCGTCTCGATCGAATCGAAGTCATGGGCCTATGGACTCCAGTGGCACCCCGAAGATAACTGGACCACCGACCACGAACAGGCCGGCATCTTTAAGAAGTTTGTTAGCGAAGCGGCAAAAGCCGCCAAGATCTAGTTGCTGAAAACCGAGGCTATTGAGCTTCGGTGAAGGCGGTCACAGCGCGAAGCATGTCTGCGAAAAGAGTCTGATTCTTTTCGGCAACGACGCTCGAGATCTTCTGTTCCTGCTTATTGAATTCGGGAAACAGGCCATCCATGAGCTTTCGGCCCTTGTTAGTGAGAGAGACGAGCACTAGCCGGCCGTCATCCTTGCTCTTCTCGCGGGTCAAGTAGCC
>CANGGA010000132.1 GCA_947453285.1 Microbacteriaceae bacterium
CAGATTAAGCGAAACGTAATTCAACATGATGGTGACGATGACTTCGTGGGCGCCGGTCTTGGCCTTTAGCCAACCCACGATTGCTCCCCAGCCACCGGCAAAGATGACTGCGACGACGATTGCGACTAGCGGGTGAATCACAGGTGGCAGGCTCATGCGAGTCGAGACATAGGTGACACCGATAAGAGCGAAGGCCATCTGGCCAACCGCACCAATGTTGAACAGACCGACCCTGAAGCCGAGACCGATGCCAAGTGCGGCCATGATCATGGGAGCCGCGAGTCTAAGAGTTTCGGTTAGCGGGCGAATTGCGGCCGCAAAGTCAGTTGCCTGTGCGTTATAAATTGCACCGCGAAATAGCGCACCATATCCATCGCCGACGGTTTTGGCGATTGCATAAAGCGCATCGCTTGGGCGACCGAAGAAATAGGTCATCGCGTTGATCACATCTGGGTTGAAGGCAACCATAAAGATTGCACCAACCAAGAAACCAACGAAAATCGAAAGCAGGGTGCGCAGCGGTGATCCGGTGAGAATTTCGCGAAGCACCTGAGCCGAAGTCGATTCGTTCTCTGGCTTTGCAGGCTTTGCCACCTTCAAATCTTTCTTGCTCATGCTGTGACTCCCGCCATCATCTTGCCGAGGGTTTCGCGAGTCGCGTCTGCGCCAACGACGCCGACAATCTTTCCGCGATACATGACCGCGATTCGATCTGCCAGCGCAAGCACTTCGTCAAGCTCGGTAGAAATCAAAAGCACGGCCTTGCCCTGGTCGCGCTCTTGAATGATGCGCTCATGAATGAATTCGATTGAGCCCACGTCAACGCCGCGGGTTGGCTGCGATGCAATCAGCAGCTTCACGTCGCGACTCAGTTCGCGAGCAACGACCACCTTCTGTTGGTTTCCGCCAGAAAGTTTTTCGGCGTGGGTGTTGGCCGATGGGGTGCGAACGTCGAACTCTTTGATGAGTTCGGCGGCAATTCGGTCGCGATTCGCGAAGTCAATTTGAACCCCCTTGGCAAAAGGTGGGCCATAAGAACCGTTCAACATAAGGTTCTCGGCGATGGTGAACTCGCCAACCAGCCCGTCTTTCTGGCGGTCTTCTGGAACATAGCCGAGGCCAGACTCGAGGCGTTTGCGCACAGAGGTGTGCTCGACCGGCTGGTCGTTTAGCGTGATTGAACCGCGACCCTTTAGCACCGAGCGAAGACCGAGCAGTGCCTCGGCGAGTTCGGTCTGACCGTTGCCCTGAACACCGGCAATCGCCAATACCTCACCGCCCTGCACATCAAAAGAAACGCCATCGACGGCCAGTTGCTTGCGATCGTCTTCAACATGGATGCCGTCAACGTGCAACACAACCTTGCCTGGCTTAGCCAAATTCTTGTCGACCTTTAGGTCTACCTCGCGACCGACCATCATGGTCGCCAAAGCGCTCGCGCTGTCGGTTGGCTTTGCCTCGCCGACAACCTTGCCGAGACGAATAACCGTGATCTTGTCTGCCACCTCTTGCACTTCGCGCAACTTGTGGGTGATGAAAATAATTGATGTTCCCGACTTGGCCAGATCGCGCATGATCTGCATTAGTTCGTCGGTTTCTTGCGGAGTCAAAACGGCGGTCGGTTCGTCTAGAACCAACACCTTCGCGTCTCGAATCAGAGACTTGATGATTTCAACACGCTGCTGCGCACCTACCGGAAGGTCTTCGATTACCGCATCGGGGTCGACGTCGAAACCGAAACGATCAGAAAGTTCGCGAACCTTTTTGCGAGCAGCTTCTAGGTCGAGCAACCCAAACTTCTTGGTTGGTTCATTGCCGAGCACAACGTTTTCGGCAACAGTGAAAACTGGAATCAACATGAAGTGTTGGTGCACCATGCCGATGCCGGCGGCCATCGCATCGCCAGGGCCCTTAAAGTTTTGCGCTTTGTCGTCGAGAAGAATCTGCCCCTCGTCGGCCTGATAGAGACCGTAGAGCACATTCATCAGTGTGCTTTTGCCTGCTCCGTTTTCACCGAGCAGCGCGTGAATTTCGCCAGGCTCAACCGTGAGATTTATGCGGTCGTTAGCGACCAGCGTTCCGAAGCGCTTGGTTACACCGCGCAATTCGAGCTTCATGCCACTCCTTTATGGGTTACGTCCTAATCTAATTCACCTTTAAAGCAGAAACTGCCGGGGCTTTCGCCCCGGCAGCATCCGTGATTCGAATTACTTGGTTGGGTCTACGGTGCCAGCGATGATCGCGGCCTTCAACTCGTCAAGCTTCGACTTGATGTCAGCAGAAACCTTGCCGTCTAGATCGTGGAAAGGTGACAATCCAGTTCCGTCGTTAGCAAGGGTGCCTAGGTAGGCGTCGCCCGAGAATGCAGTCTTGTCAACAGCAAGACCCTTGATGATCTCGAATACAGCCTTGGTCATGCGCTTCTCTACTGAGGTCAATAGAAGAGGTGCGTACTCAGGTGAGTTAAGAGCGCGGTCGCTGTCAACACCGATCATTACGACATCCTTGCCAGAAGCCTTGATTGCCTCTGACAATGCGCCAAGCTGCTCACCAGCAACAGGCATGATTACGTCTGCGCCGTTCCTGATCTGGGTAGCTGCGATGGTCTTCGACACTGCTGAGTTAGCAGCGAAGTCTCCCATGAAGTCACCCTTCTTCTTCATTGGGTCCCAACCAAGAACCTTGGTTGCGGTGCCCGAGTCAGCAGCGAACTTCATTGCGCCGTTGTAGAAACCGGTCATGAATGCAGTAACGGTGTCGATCTGCATACCGCCGTAGGTTCCAACAACGTGAGTCTTTGAGTAAGCAGCAGCTAGGTAACCAGCAAGGTAGCTTGACTCAGTCATGTTGTACTGAATTGGCTTTAGGTTTGCGTTGCCCTCTGACCATCCGTCAACGGTGACGAAGTTAACAGTTGGGTTTGCCTTTGCAGCAGCGTTAACTGGTGCAACAAGGTTGAAGCCAACAGCGATGGTTACGTCGCACTTTGCGTCGATCATGGTCTGAAGGTTTGGAGCGAAAGCTTCTGCAGTTGCAGACTCTGCGTCTGCCTCCTGAACACCAAGTTCAGTCTTTGCCTGCATTAGGCCCTTGTAAACAGATTCGTTGAATGACTTGTCGTTCCAGCTACCCTCGTCTGACACGGCACAAGCCTTGAAGTCAATTGGGGTGACAGTTGGAGTAGCGGCAGGTGCGGCACAACCTGATAGTGCCAAACCAGCAGCAGCTGCGAATGCAACAACTCCTGAAATGCGTGAGATCTTCACTGTTTTGTCCTCTCATAACGGCCATGGATTTCATGGTCGTTTGGTGGCTTAAGACTATGACGATTTATTACGC
>CANGGA010000133.1 GCA_947453285.1 Microbacteriaceae bacterium
AGAAACTCCTCAACGAAGCCAACCTGCAGATCGGCGGGCATGCCCCTTGTGAACGAAACAGCCAGAACGTTCTCGTCGCGAACGTCTGAGGCTTCTGCGAGCTCACGAGTCTTTAAATCTTCGGCGTTGTAAATAATCGCGTGCGAGGTGCCATTAAAAACCTTGCCCTTGACCGCGGCATATTCATCGAAAGATCCGTGCCAATCAATGTGATCCTCGGCGATGTTCAAAATTGCCGAGACCTTTGGTGCGATTCGGTTCAGATAATGCAGTTGAAAACTCGAAAGCTCAACCACCAGAAAATCAAAACCTTCTGGTTCACGAATGGCGTCGAGAATTGGGGTTCCGATATTTCCGCAAGCGATGGCGCGCTTTCCGTCTGCAATCAGCATTGATTCGACGAGTTGGGTTGTTGTCGTCTTTCCGTTAGTTCCGGTAATCAACACCCACTGCGGACTCTTAGTTTTGTCTTGCAAGCGCCAAGCGAGTTCGATATCACCAATTACAGATACGCCGTTGGCTTCAAACCAATTAACCAAATCGTTGCTCGGCTTAATTCCGGGTGAGACCACTGCGAAGTCGGCCTTGAATGATTCAGCGGCTTGGATGGCCTGCGCAGCAGGCAAACCTTCAACAAAATTGATTCCAAGCACAGACAGCAAATCTGAATGTTGCGAATCTATTTGATCTGCAATCACGAGAAGTTCGACGCCAAGCTCATGCAAAGTGTCTGCAACCGAGAAACCCGAAACGCCAACGCCATAGACGATGGCTTTCTGGCTCTTCCAATCGGAGTGCCAACTAGAGAGATTGTCGAGGCTAGTCATGGGCTAGCCGTAAATCCATTCGATGTAGAACAAGCCAATGCCGGTTAGAACGCAAAGCCCGGCAATAATCCAGAAGCGCACCACGATGGTGATTTCGGCCCAACCCTTCATTTCGAAGTGATGGTGAAGTGGGCTGTTCAGAAACACGCGTCGACCTGTGCCGGTGCGCCACTTGGTGAGCTTGAAGAACACCCGCTGAATGATTACCGAGCCGGTGACAATCACAAAGATTCCGCCGATGACCACCAGCAATAATTCGGTTCGAGACAAGATTGCCAAAGCAGCCAAAGCTCCGCCGAGGCCGAGCGATCCGGTGTCACCCATGAATATTTGCGCAGGGGCCGTGTTCCACCAGAGAAAGCCGGCTAGAGCGCCGACTATCGCCGATGCCACAACTGCCAGGTCGAGCGGGTCGCGGGTCGTGTAACACGAGGCCACATTTTCGATGATGGTTCCGCAACTTTGGTTGAACTGCCAGAAACCGATGATGGCAAAAGCGCCAATCGACATGATGCTTGAGCCGGTCGCAAGTCCATCGAGGCCATCCGCGATGTTGACGCCATTTGAAGTGCCTGCAACCAGAAGGTAAATCCAGACCACAAACAAAATCACACCGGTGACAGTTCCCCAGGTCATCAGGTCAAAAGAGGTGTCTCGAAACAACGAAATCTTGGTCGAGGCGGGAGTCAATCCGGCTTCATTTTTGAACTGAAGGGCCAAGACTGCGAAAGTCACTGCGACGATTCCCTGCCCAAGAATTTTTTGCCAGCCAGTAAGCCCGAGACTTCTCTGCTTGTGCACCTTGATGTAGTCATCGAGAAAACCGACGAGACCGAGTCCTACCATCATCAACAAAACGAGCAGAGCAGAAATTGTGGGAGTCTCAAAATTAGCTAGCTTGCTAAAAAAGTATCCGGCGACCGCTGCCAAGAAGATGACGACTCCACCCATGGTTGGCGTGCCGTGTTTTGTGTAATGAGTTTTCGGCCCATCGGCACGGATGAACTGACCCCAGTTCAATTTTCTGAATAGCCAGATGAACGCCGGAGTGCCGAAGAGGGTGATTGCCATTGCGATTCCGCCAGCCAACAAGACTGCTCTCATGCATTCACCTCCGCAAGTGCGTCACCTAAGTGCCGTAATTCGGCAGATTTCGATGACTTGACCAGCACGATATCGCCAGAACCAAGCAAACCACGAACATGTTCCAAAGCCTCGTCAATCGAGGTGAAGAATTTTGACTCGCCATCCCAGGAGCCCTCTTGACTTGCTCCCATGTGAATCAGCTTGGCCCGGTCTCCGACCACGATGACCTGATCGATGTTCAATCGAACGGCGATTCTGCCCACTGCATCGTGTTGCTCGGCGGCCTGGGCTCCGAGTTCGGCCATCTCGCCGAGAACAGCAATGGTTCTGTGGCCCTGTCGGCCAAGCGTTGCCAGAGTCTGCAAGGCAGCCTTGGTGGAATCGGGGCTGGCATTGTAGGCATCGTTAATGATCAACGAACCGTTCGGCCCGGTGAGCAACTGCATGCGCCAGCGCTCGGCCAAAGGCATCGCCTCGAGTGCGGAAATTGCCGCAGCGATATCGATGCCGAGCAAGGTCGCAACACGGATAGCCGCGAGTGCATTCATCACCTGATGCTCGCCCAAAATATTCAAGGTCACCGTGTGCACCTTGTCGTCGACATGCAAATCGAAAGTTGTGCCGCGGATGGTCACTTCAATTCGCGAAGCCCAAACTCCACAATCGTCGGTGGTGCCAAACCAAGAAACCCTAGCCATAGTCGTGTCTTGCATTGCGGCGACCATGCCGTCATCTGCGTTCAATACCAACTGGTCCTTATCAGAGAGCGCCTGAGCTAACTCGCTCTTGATTTGAAAAGTAGTTTCGATTCCACCAAATTCTCCAACGTGAGCCAGCCCGACCTTGAGCACGACCCCAATGTCTGGTTTGCAGATTCTCGCGAGGTAGTCGATGCTTCCAACTCCACCGGCTCCAAGCTCAACCACTAGATATTTGGTTGACAATCCAGCTTTAAGCATTGAGATTGGGGCGCCAACTTCGTTGTTGTATGACTCAATTGGAGCGATGGTCTCACCCGAGGTAGACAAAATTTCTCGAAGCATGTTTTTCGTCGAGGTCTTGCCGTTTGAGCCGGTGATGCCAATGACCTTGAGCTCTGTTTTCTCGCGAATGAGTTCGAGCACGTGTTTGGCTAGCAGGCCGAGGGCAAGAACTGAGTCTTCGACCAAGATTTGAGGCAGATCGCAGTCATCAACTTGCTTTTCGACGATTGCGCCTGCAGCGCCGAGAGCCTGCGCACTCGAAACGAAAAGATGGCCGTCTGTCTCTTCGCCAGGTTTGGCGATGAAGAGCGAACCATTTGTTATCAAGCGTGAATCGGTTTCGACAGATCCGGTTACGAGATTGTCACTGCCTAGAAGCTTTCCGTTCACGGCTGCCGCAATGTCGCTCAAGCGAAGTTCAATCACTTCCAACC
>CANGGA010000134.1 GCA_947453285.1 Microbacteriaceae bacterium
ATTCCGATGATTGCCGAAACGCCAAGCGGGGTGTCGGTTGCCAATAGCAAGCCGATGGCACCGGTTGCCGCGAACGGAATCGAGATCAACAGGATGAGCGGCTGCACGATGCTCGAGAATGTGGCCACCATAACGATGAACACAATCGCTACAGCTGCAAGCAAAGCAACGCCAAGCTGAGAGAAAGAGTCTGCCTGTGAGGCTGACACTCCACCGATAGTGGCGGTCACGCCGGTTGGCAACTCCGCTGTCTTGAGACGCTTAGTTACGTCGGCAGTAATGGCGCCGAGGTTGTCGCCGCTTGGGGTCAACATGACCTTTGCGCTGCGATCGCCCTTTTCGGTTGTGATAGCAGTCGGCACCTCTACCTCTTCGATGGTTGCAAGCGATGAAAGCTTGACCATGCCTGTGGCGGTTGGAATCGAAATGTTCCTCACCTTTGCAACGGTGTTAGCCAAGTCGGTCTTGACCACGTAGATTGCGGTAGAGACTCCGTCGACGTTTAGGTTGCCGATGCTTGATGGTTTCATCGATGATGCGACGATGCCACCGATTGCGATTTCGGTAAGACCCTTCTTGGCCGCGGCCAGACGGTTCACGGTTACGCGCAACGTGCGCTGCTTTTCTGCAAGCGAGTTGGTAACTTCGCTTGTGTCTTTGGTGCCAACCATGACCTTCTGAACGGCAGCGATACCGGCGTTCAGTTGCTCATCGGTTGATGCAGTGACTTTGATGTCGATGGTGCTGCTGCTTCCGAATGAAGGGCCACCACCGCCTGAGAACTTCACTTCGCCGAGTGAGGCATCCTTGGCAAATTCTTTGGTCAGACCATCTTGTAGTGCGGTCTGATCTGCCTTGTCTTTGGTAGTCACCTGGATGCTGGTTCCTCCGGCAGAGGCACCGAAGGCAACGCGACCGTCGCCAGAAGATCCGATGCTGGTCTGCACGGTTGTGATCTCCTTGTGAGCGAGCAGAATTCCCTCGAGCTTTGCAGCCGCGGCATCTTGCTGTTCGAGAGTTGCTCCAGATGGCAGGGTTTGGTTAATCACGAAGCTGGTTGAACCGCTTGAACCGATGAAGTCGGTCTTCAAAAGCGATGCCGACCCAAAGGTCACCATCAGAATCAAGAAAGCCGAGATCAGGGTGATGACCGGACGACGCTGGGTGAAAGAAAGAATTGGCAGGTAGCCACGCTGCAACCAAGACTTGCGCTCGCGAGCCTCTTCTTCGTGGCGAACCTGGTCTTCGTGGGCCTTTGCGGCTGCTTCATCCTTGTGCTCAAGCTGGGCTGGTGCCTTTAGGAACCAGTATGCGAGCACAGGAACGATGGTTAGCGACACCAATAGCGACGCGACCAGTGCGATTGCGAAGGTGAAGCCGAACGGGCGGAATAGCTCGCCAATCAGGCCGCCAACGAAGGTAATCGGCAAGAACACTGCAACGGTGGTGATGGTTGCCGCAGTAATTGCGGTTGCAACTTCTTTAACCGCACGAAGAATTGCCTTCTTCTTTGGCTCGCCATAGGCGAGGTGGCGGTTGATGTTTTCAATGACCACAATCGAGTCGTCAACCACACGACCAATGGCGATGGTTAGCGCGCTCAAGGTAAAGAGGTTTAGCGAGTAACCGAAGAAGCCGAGACCGATGAAGGTAATTAGCACCGAAGTCGGAATCGAAATCGCGGTAACCAAAGTCGAGCGAACCGAGAGCAAGAACAACAAAATCACGATGATCGCAAAGCCGAGTCCTAGAGACCCTTCGGTCGATAGGTTCTCAAGCGACTTCTCGACGAATGGCGCCTGGTCGAATACGGTAACGATGCTGACCGCACCTAGCTTCTTCTTGAATTCGCCAAGTCGGTCTTGAACGCCGTGTGACACGGCGACGGTGTTTGCATCCTGGGTCTTGGTGATCGAAATCGAAAGAACAGGCTTGCCGTTTACTCGCGAAATCGAGGTGACCGGAGCGTTTTCGTAAGTCACGGTTGCAACATCGCGAATGCGAAGTGCGGTGCTGCTCGTGCTAACGGTTGGTGTGGTTGGAATCTTGATTCCGCTTGGAATGCCAGTGGTTGGAAAACCGGTGGTTGGCATGCTCACGCTGGTCTTTGAACCAATTAGCGGCAAGTTCTTGAAGTCTTCAATCGAGTTGACCGGTGTGCCAACCTCAACCGAGATGGTTCCCTTGCTGTCGTCGATGGTTCCGGCAGGCACAACAAATCCGTTTGCCTGCAGTGCCGAGACGACCGACTGAGATGAAAGGCCGTTGGCGGTGAGTTTGGTCTGGTTGAACTTGAGGTTCACACGCTTTTCGACGACACCCGAAACGGTTACGTCGCGAACTCCGCTGATGCCAGAGAATTCGGTTGACGCGACATCTGAGATGGTCTTTGCCAGAGCTTCGTTGTTGCCGCTGTTGGCAGAAACGCCAAGCACGATGATAGGCACGCTGTCGAACGAACCGCTCAAGACCTTAGCCTTGGCGTCGGTTGGCAGGGTTACGGCTGCGAGAGCTGCGTTTAGCTTCTCGGTGACCTTCGAGGTTGAGGTTCCGTAGTCAAACTCGACTCGAACGATTGAGATGTTGCTCTGAGATGTGGTGGTCGATGAGACCAGGCCGTCGAGCGCGCGAACCGCGGTGTCGATCGGCTGGCTGACCTGCTTATCGATTACCTCTGGCGAAGCGCCGATATAGGTAGTGACAATGGCTGCCTGTGGGGTCTCGATGCTTGGAATCAGCTCTTGCTTGAGCGAACCAAGCGAAACAAAGCCGAAAATGGCGATGATCGCTGTGATTAGCGCTACTACTGAGCGGTTGGCAAGACTGAGCTTTGATAAACGGTGCAAGGATATCCCCTTCTAGTGGGCCAAAGGGCCGTAACAAGCCTAACCATCAATAAAGACGGGCTATTCCGCTCACAGGCAACTATCAGGCGGTTAGAAAAGCCATTTCTTCGGCGCTGAGGGTGACAGAAACCATGATCTCGCGAAGTTGCTCAACGGTTCGGGCGCTGGCAATCGGTGCGGCCACGGTTGGCTGCTGACGCAACCAAGCCAGCGCGATTGCCGAAAGGTTAGTTGAGTGGTGGTTTGCGAGTCTGTCGAGACGGTCGAGCACGGCCCATCCGTGGGCATTTGTGTATTTGGTGACGCCACCGGCACGAACCGATTCAACCGTCACTCCTTC
>CANGGA010000135.1 GCA_947453285.1 Microbacteriaceae bacterium
CAGGCAAATTCAGGTCTAGTAAGGGCCAAGGTCCTCCTAGTGGATTTGTATCTGGAGCAAAACAAATCTCAATTAGCCAGTGAGTTCCTCAGTGAAATACAAAGTTCGCGAAGCGCTCCAGACTTGTCAGCTTTGGTGAGAGTCTTGCGAGAACACAACGAAATTGACCTTGTAATCACGGCAGTTCGTGCGGCTGCGGATGCTGGCGATATCGAATCGCAGCGTGAACTCGTGAGTGCACTAGAGCAAATTGGCGACGATAAAGAACTAGCAAATTTTCTCGGCCAAGTTATCTCGCAATCCAAAAAACCAGCACTGTATTCTCTCGCCTGCGCGCTTGATCAGGGAGAATTAGCAAGAAAGACCGTCTACAGTCCGACTGCGGAAAAGTTGTTTACTCACCTAGCAGGGTCAGGAAACCGAAACTCGTATCTCCGATTAGCGAATTTGATTCTTAGGGACAGGTCGCGAAATCGCCAGACCGAAGCGTTACCTTGGTTCGTAAAGGCTGCCGAAGGTGGTTCGAGGCCAGCTCAAGTTCGTCTTTGCCTGTTGGCTTCTCGTCTCGGAGAAATTGACCTTTTTAATACTTGGTTCGCAGTTGCTTTGGATAAGGGGCTGCCAGGTCAAAATCGTCAATTTGGCTTAGAGCTAAGAAAAATAGGTATGGCAGAAGCGGCATTGCGCGCATTCGCACACGAATTCGAGAATGGCCGCAAACATTGGGCTCCAGAATATTCGGTTGCGCTTTGGCAAGCTGGCCACCTAAAGGAAGCTCAAGAAGTTATCGAATACGTCTCCACAACTGAACAATTTCAGCTTAGTTCCGTGGGATTTGAATTCATGATCGCCAAGAACTTCGAGAAGGCTACCGAGTTCCTTCTGAAGGATGACCCAGAAAATTCAGTCAAACTCTCCTACAGCCTCGCTTATTCTTACTGGCGATTAGGCAACGTCCAAGATTCTAAGAGATTCCTGAACATGGCTGAAAATAATGGAAACCTTGAGGAAGAGACTGCGAATTTCTTGTATTTGGGAATGATGAATTACAGGCTTGGGGCTCTTGAAAAGGCGCGAAATCAATTTCGGAAAGTGACAGAAGCCAGCAAGCAACCAGACAACGATGTTCGTTTGCGAGATCAAAGCCTCGGCTTTGAACTACTCGGCGCTGCGTATTTTGCACTAGAAGACAAGATTCTGGCAGCTAACTGCTGGGTCGAGGCTAACCTGCTAAATAACAAGGCATGCTCTCGTTACCTGGCAGTTGAAGGCAGAGAGATCTCATCCGCCTCTCTAGATCTTTACATTCTCCAAGAACTAGTGGAAAGTCGACATGTACTATCACTACCCGCTTAAGCGCTTTTGTAGATGAGATGAAAAGACCCCGCCGGAAAACCGACGGGGCCTTTTCGTAAAACGTTCGAGCGATTAGCGTCCGGCTGAGCCTTCGACGAAGTCGCCTTCGTTCTCTGCCTTGCGCAACCATGAGAAGAGCTTGCGAAGTTCGCGGCCAACCTTCTCGATTGGGTGAGCCTCGCCCTTAGCGCGCAGCGCCAAGAACTCTGGGGCGCCGGCATCCTGGTCTGCAATAAAGCGCTTGGCAAAGGTGCCGTCTTGAATGTCGGTTAGAACATCGCGCATGTGCTCTTTGACCTCTGGGCCAATAACGCGTGGGCCAGAAACATAGTCGCCATACTCAGCGGTGGTTGAAACAGACCAACGCTGCTTCGCGATTCCACCCTCATACATAAGGTCAACGATGAGCTTTAGCTCGTGAAGAACCTCGAAGTATGCAACCTCAGGCTGGTAGCCAGCCTCGGTTAGGGTCTCGAAACCATACTGAATCAACTGTGAAGCGCCACCACAGAGAACTGCCTGCTCACCGAACAAGTCGGTCTCGGTCTCTTCGGTGAAGGTGGTCTTGATGGTGCCCGCGCGGGTTCCGCCAATTGCCTTCGAGTATGAAAGCGCTAGGTCGAATGCCTTGCCGGTTGAGTCTTGCTCAACAGCGATCAAGTTAGGCACACCCTTGCCAGCCTGGTATTCGCGGCGAACCAAGTGGCCTGGGCCCTTAGGTGCAACCAAGAAAACGTCAACGTCGGTTGGCGGCTTGATTAGGCCATAGCGAATCGAGAAACCGTGGCCGAAGACGAGTGCGTCGCCAGCCTTTAGGTTCTTCTCGATTGCCTCAGCATAGACGTGACGCTGAATTGGGTCTGGAGTCAGAATCATGATGACGTCTGCCCACTCGGCTGCCTCAGCAACGGTTAGAACCTTTAGGCCCTGCTCCTCTGCTGCTGCGATTGACTTTGAGCCGGCCGCTAGACCAACCACAACGTCAACACCTGAGTCCTTCAGGTTTAGTGAGTGTGCGTGGCCCTGTGAGCCATAACCGATAACGGCAACTTTGCGACCTTGGATGATCGAGAGATCTGCATCCTTGTCATAAAAGATTTCAGCCATGTTCTTCTTTCTCTATTCTTTGGTTGTTGAAGCTGGATAAAACTGAATGAAACTAAAAACTATTTAGCGACTTTTTCGGTGATTGACTTTGAGCCACGACCCATAGCCAACACACCAGACTGAACGAGTTCTTTGATTCCGAATGGTTCTAGAACTTTGATCAGTGCCTGGCACTTCGAAGTGTCGCCGGTGACCTCAATGATTACAGCGTCGCTCACAACATCGATGACGCGCGCTCTAAACAAGGTTACCGCTTCGAGCACCTGCCCGCGGGTTGCCGCATCGGTCTTCACCTTGATCAGCATGTGGTCGCGCTGAACCGCCTGGTCTGGCTCTAGTTCGACGATCTTGATTACGTTGATGAGCTTGTTGAGCTGCTTGGTGACCTGCTCTAGCGGAGCGCCATCGACCTGCACCACCACGGTGATGCGGCTGAGACCCTCGATTTCGCTGGTGCCTACGGCGAGGCTCTGAATGTTGAAGCCACGGCGGGCAAATAGGCCGGCAACGCGAGTTAGCAGACCTGGCTTGTCTTCAACGAGCAGTGACAAAACGTGCTGTGACATTTTTACTCCTCACCATCCCAGACTGGCGCCGCATCTCGGGCATATTTCACTTCGTCGTTCGAAACACCAGCAGAGATAGAACGTGCTGTGACATCTTTACTCCTCACCATCCCAGATTGGGGCGGCATCGCGTGCGTACTGAACCTCGTCGTTC
>CANGGA010000136.1 GCA_947453285.1 Microbacteriaceae bacterium
CGATTTTGACCCGAACGACACCGCGGCACTTCAAGAGGCTTTTCAAAGTGGAGCATTCATAGCGGCCCGCAACGACGAGCAGAACCGCGCCCTCGAGAGCATCGAAAATATTCTTGCCTTGATCGAAGGATGGGTCGACGCCGTCACAGATCAAGCCACCGCCCTGCTGCCAAAATCGATTGCCATCGGCGAAGCGGTTCGCCGCCGCCGTGCAAGCGGTGGTCCGGCCGAGAAGACTTTTGGAACCCTGATCGGCCTCGAGCTTCGACCACGTCGCCTTCGCGAGGCAGCCACCTTATGGCGCGAAATCGGCCACAGGCTTGGCAATGAGAAGCGAGACGCTCTCTGGGAGCACCCAGACCTGCTTCCATCTGCAGAAGAAATCGTGAACCCCGAACTGCTCTTTGCAAGGTTGAGTGGCCAGGGCGGCGACAACTTCGATCAAGAACTGCGCGACCTGCTCGGCGAATAACTGAAGCGCAGCGAGCTCGTTGCTGCTGTGGATGACTTCGGCAGAACCAGCGAGGTTGGTCGACTCTATATGGATGGTCTTGCGCATCAATCCGAGTCGAATGCCACTTTGGCGTCACCCAAACGAACTGCAACTGGGAGTCGGCGCGAACGCGGTTCGAATCAAGGGGCTTAGTGCCGGGCAAGAACGGCTAATTTCGCTTCTATATCGCGGGCTGCCAGATGGCCTTCTGCTCGAAGTGGCCGATGCCGTTGGCGCTGAAAACCCAAACGCCTTGCTCGAGCAAATCAAACCCGCATTGATTGGAAGAGCTGGCGAGCCAACGACCTTAAGTGCCGAATATGTAGAAACCCACTTCGCCGAAATTTGCCGTGCGCAGGCAACGCACTCGATCGATGGCGCCGTAGTTCTTCAGCAACGCAAATATGCGAAAGTCTTTGTGCAGAGTTGCGGCGACGCTTCAGCGCTGATTGCAAACTCGCTTGGCCGTGCCGCAGTCGGCTGCATCGTTACAGACAGCGATGCCCCTCTCGAAACCGAGAGCAGAGTCGAACCGATTGCAGAGCTCACAAGTTCGCAAATCGACAAAATCGATTTTGCTGTTTTGATTTCACACAATGCTGTGTCGCCCGGTTCCTATTCGCCTTGGCTAGGCAGATCGATTGCTCACATTAGCGTTGTATTCGACGCCGATGGATTAACGGTTAGCCCAGTCATCGAAGCCTCAAAGACTCCATGCCTGAGCTGCTTTCACGAATCACAAATTCAAAGCGACGGCGACTGGCCAGCAATTGCCTCGCAGCTATTGTTTGCCAAACAGCACTTCGATGACGTAAGCGCAAGAATGTTTGCGGCCGCGCTCGTTTGTCAGCGTGCGTTGAGTCGAATAGATGAATCGGCAGGGTTTTCGGTCACCGAGGCGAATCGCACCGGCTACCGGCTCTCGATGGCAAGCGGCAAAATCACCGAGTTCAACTGGCAGTTCAACGAAGCCTGCAGCTGCAAGCTCTAGGCGAGAAGCGACAGAAAGCGCGAGGGTTCGCGATCGCGATTTGATACGGCATCGCGCTTCGACCAAGAGACCATCAGCTTGCGCTTTGCGCGGGTGACCGCGACATAGAACAGGCGCTTCTCTTCTGCGATTTCGGCGGGAGTGGTGGCGTAGCCAATCGGCAGGTAGCCCTCGGTTGCCCCAACAATAAAGACCTGTGACCACTCGAGCCCCTTGGCCGCGTGAATAGTCGAAAGCGTGACCGCGGGTTTTACCGGCTCGTGCTGTGAGCGCTTGCGCTCGTCGAGCTCGGCTGCAAATTGACCAATGCCTGACCCCTCTGGCATTTCATCGAGCATGGCAATTAGAGCGCTGAGCGATTCCCATCGGTCGCGTTCGGCTCCTGCGTGATCTGGTTCGCGAGAGGTCCAGCCAAGGCTGCGGCAAATGTCGGTGATTACCTCGAACGTAGATTTATCTGGTCGTCCTGCCGAATTCGCCTCGGCGCGAATTGCAGTCATCGCTCGCAAAATTTCTGGTCGATTGAAGAATCGCTCGCCGCCGCGAAGTTGGTAGTCAATGCCGCGTTCGGCCAGGGCCGCTTCGAAAACTTCGCTTTGACCGTTGACTCGATAGAGAACTGCAATTTCGTTCGACTTGGTTCCAGCATCGATTTGCTCACGGATGATTGCTGCGATTTCGCGAGCTTCATCGGCGATGGTTGCGAATTGCGCAACCCGAACCGGTTCGCCGGCTCCGGCAAATGAGCGAAGGGCATCGGTCGCGGTTGAATCGGCAACGATGCGGTTTGCGGCCGCAACGATATCCTGTGAACTTCTGTAATTTTGGGTTAGCTGCAAGACCTTGGCATCTTCGAATCGTGAATCGAAGTTGCGCAAGAATTCGCTGGTTGCGCCGGTGAACGAATAAATGGTTTGGTTTGGGTCGCCAACGACGCAGAGATCTGTGTGTTCGCCCATCCAAATATCGAGCAGCGCGTGTTGCAATGGCGAGATATCTTGATATTCGTCGACAGTGAAGAATCGATATTGCTGCTGCACGTGACTAAGGGCCAGCGGTTCTGCTCGCAGCATTCCGAGGGTCAAAATCAAAACGTCTTCCCAGTCGAGTCGTTGACTCTTAATCTTGTTTTCTTCGTAGAGCGACTGAATTGCGAGATTTTGGTCTGGCTTGACACCGCCGATTTTTGGTCGGGTGTCGACGAACGCTGCATAACCCTCGAGCGAGAGCATCGAATATTTGCGCCACTCGATTTCGGCGGCAAGATCGCGAATGGCTGCAGTGTCTAGTTTCAGCTTGAGCTCATTGGCTGCGTCTGCGACCAACTTGGCCTTCGACTCGATGACCTGCGGCGCCGGAACTCCGGCATACTGCGGCCAAAAGAACTCGAGTTGCGAGAGCGCGGCCGCGTGAAAGGTCTTGACCTGAACCCCGCTAGCCCCCAATTGGCGCAGGCGCGAGCGAAGTTCACCGGCGGCGCGGTTGGTATAGGTGAGAGCCAAAACTCGGTTGGCGGCATAGTAGCCGCGAGCAATTCCATAGGCGATGCGGTGGGTAATGGTTCGAGTCTTGCCGGTGCCGGCTCCGGCGAGAATGCAGGTTGGGCCAACGAGCGACTCTGCGGCCTGGCGCTGTTCTTCATCGAGATTTGCCAAAAGCGATTCGGCCGTGATGTTTGCGTTCATCGAGTCGC
>CANGGA010000137.1 GCA_947453285.1 Microbacteriaceae bacterium
CCTCAGCTACCCCAGGCAACGACTCTGTTGCTTTGGTTCTTGAGACTCAGAACGCTTCAACCCTTAACTGGGCTGTTTCGAACTTCGCTGGTTTCGGTGCTACTTCAGCTGCGTCACAGTCAGTAGCGATTGCTGTTTCAGCAAGCGCACCTGGTTTCGACAGCGTTCCTACCCCGACCAACAGCGCAACCAAGTTCACTGGAACCGTTGCTCCTGAGGCGTACAACACCAGCACCACTGCTCTAACCAACGGCGTTAGCATCCTTAACGTTGCTGCTGCATTGAGCACCACTGTTGCTGGCCAGCAGGTAACCATCTCGGGCACCGGCCTATTGTTCCGTGTAAACGGCAAGAACTACGCAGACACCGTAAGCCTGTTCTCAGGCGCTAGCGGCGACTTCGCAGTGACTGTCTACGGACACACCGCTGGTGACCAGACCGTTACTTTCGTAACTGGTACCACCACCAAGACCGCTGTGATCACTTTCGCTGCTGGTGCACCTGCACTAGTAACGCTAGTAACCCCAGCTCAGGCTCAGGTTGGCCAGGCACTAGACATCGTCATCAACGTAACCGACAAGTGGGGCAACGCTAAGGCAACCCCAACTACCGGTGCAGATGCAGGTATCTTGAGCGTCTCTTCAACCGGCACCGGTTACTTCGCATCAGCTGCTCCAGTTGCTAACGCAGCTGGTAAGGCAACCGTGAAGTACATCGTTGGAACTGCAGACATCGGCACCGCTTACCTAAGCGCAACCCTTGACCTAGCAACCGACGTAACCTCAGCTAAGTCGATCGAATTCGGTCTAACCGATGCAGACGTCGTTGCTGGTGGACACCGCGTGTTTGTTAACGCAGAGTTCGCAAAGGGCCGCACCGTTACCGTTTCAGTAGATGGCGTACGCGTTTACAGCAAGGTTCAGACCACTGACAACGCTGTAGAGCTAGCATTCACCCAGAAGAAGAAGGGCGCTCACACCGTGACCGTTCGTATCTCTGGTGGAATCGTCTTCACTGAGCGCGTAATCACCAACTAAGTTTCTTAGTTCAACCGGAAACCCCCAGAGCCTAGCTCTGGGGGTTTTCCCATTCTCTGGGCAAAGCATTAGCCTTTACCCATGGCAAGCAAATACGAATACAAGCCCCACCCACACGTCAAGGCCCGCAAAGCCAAAGGCCCAGCAGTCAGCGTGAAACACGAAGCCTCAACCGAGAAGTTGGGCCTAAACGCCAAGATCGGCCTGTTCATAACCAAATCGGTTGGCACCATGTGGGCGGCATACATCTTCTTTGGCCTCACCCTGGTCTCGCTGCCAGCAGCCCTGGCCAGCGGCAACACCCTCGTGATCGTCTCGTGGGTAGCCCAAACCTTCTTGCAGCTAGTGCTGTTGCCAATCATCATCGTGGGCCAAAACATTCAAGCCGCCTCATCAGACGCCAGAGCAATTGCCACCTACGAAGACGCAGGCGCAATTCTCGAGGAGGCCATCGAAATTCAGAGCCACCTCGCAGCCCAAGACGCAGCCCTAGACAAACTCATCAAAGACCTAGCCCGGGTTGAAAAAGGCCTCAAGAAATAAATGCGCCTAGTCATCGCAGACTGCACGGTTGATTACACGGGCAGGCTAAGCGCCCACCTGCCGCGCGCAACCAGGTTGCTAATGCTGAAAGGCGACGGCAGCGTTCTGGTTCACGCAGACAGCGGCTCATACAAGCCTCTCAACTGGATGAACCCGCCATGCACCCTGACCGTCGAGCCAGCCACTGGCGGCGCCCTCGAGGCCGGCGCGGTTGAACTCTGGAAGGTCGCGCAGGCTAAGACCGACGACCAACTCTTGATCACGATCTACTCGGTGGTTGCCGACGTTTCGCACGACCTCGGCGTTGACCCTGGCCTAATCAAGGATGGCGTCGAGGCCCACCTGCAAGAACTCTTGGCCGACCAGGTGCATCGCGTGCACCCTGCGGCGACTCTGGTTCGACGTGAATACTTCACGGCAATCGGGCCCGTCGATCTGCTGCTCGTTCACCCCGACGGCGGTCACATCGCCGTCGAATTGAAACGTCGCGGCGACATCGACGGAGTCGAGCAGCTAACGCGCTACCTAGAACTCTTGAACCGCGACACCGTGCTCGCGCCGGTGCGCGGAGTTTTCGCTGCTCAAGAAATAAAACCGCAGGCGCGCACGCTTGCCGAAGATCGCGGCATCGAATGTTTGGTTCTCGACTATGACGACATGCGCGGCATCGACCCAATCAACCCTCAACTGTTTTAGTTAGCTGTTTTTGTTGCTAATGGGCAACTCGGCAACGAGACAGGTTTTGCCTTGGTGTCGCTCGCTGGTGAGTTGCCAGTTCAAACTCAAGTCTTCAACCATTGCAAGACCCATGCCAGATTGCTGATCACGCAATAGGCGGTGGCCGTCATTGCATACTTCAAGGTTGATAACGTCGTCTTGGTCTCTCGTGAAATAGATCCACGCATTTTTTGCATTGCCGTGTTTCACCGCGTTGCTAATAGCCTCTTTGCAAATCTCGTTTATGCAATTGCGAATGTCCCGATTGCTTTCGATTGCTCGCGTAGCACGAGCGCTAGATTCGATCTTGATGTCGCAAACTCCGGCCCATGCTCGCACCAGCTCGTTTAGGCCAGAAGTGAAGTCAATGTCTCGCGTTGGCTCACTCTTCAAAGCCGCCTTCGCGCGTTCTAGGTCTTGCTTCACCATTTCAATCTCATATGGCTCAAGCTGTTCACTGCGCTGCATTCGCGCCACGGCTGCGCTCAGTGCACCTTGAATGTCACCGTGCAAAACATAAGACCAAGCCCTGCGTTCTAACCAAAGTTTCTGCTCAAACAGTGCAACTTCTTTGCTTAGTTGCTCGTTAAAAGTTTCCAGGTCTGCTTCGAATTTTTGCAGAGACATGTCGGTCGCGCGCGCATACGACGTGAGCACAAAGGTGCTCACAGAGATGCAGACCATCCAGATGCCGTTTTCGACTACCTGCTGCGTCAAACCATATTCGAGATAGGTGAAACAAAACGCGGGCGCTACCGCAATAGATGCAAATAGCGCCTGCAAGAAGATGCCAAGCGCACCATTGAACTCTTTGTTTTTTGGCACGAGAAGCCGCAGCAGTGCAATCACGGCCGCAACACATGC
>CANGGA010000138.1 GCA_947453285.1 Microbacteriaceae bacterium
AACGCCGACTGCGCTGCGAGCGTGCACTCCCTTGTCGCCGAAAACTTCAACCAAGAATTCGCTCGCGCCATTCATCACGCCAGGCTGACCGGTGAACTCCGGAACCGAAGAAACAAAACCGACAACCTTTACGATGCGGGTTACACGGTCGAGGTCGCCGATGACCATCTTGATTGCCGCGAGCGCGTTTAGCGCACACTGGCGAGCCAGCAGCTTGGCCTCGGCTGGGTCAATTAGACCGGCCGATTCGCCAACCTTGCCGGCTGCGATCAGGGCGCCATCCTTGAATGGCAGCTGACCAGAAGTGAAGACCAGGTTGCCCGAAACCACAGAGGGCACATATGCCGCTACCGGCTTTGCCACCTCCGGAAGCGGCGAGCCGAGTTCGATTAGGCGTTGTTCGATTTTCGACATATTTAGCCCTCCAATGGGCGCTTGAAGAAGGCCACGAGGCCGCCCATGGCGTTGGTTTCGATGGTTACCAGCTCCCAGCCATCCTTGCCCCAATCGTTCAAGATTGCGGTCTGGTTGTGCGGCGGCAGCGGCGTTGTTAGGTATTCCCACTTAGTCATAGTCAGAATTATCCCAGACTTGGTCGGGTAACCTAGAACCTATGTCTGGCGGTAAGAAGAACGAGACCTTCTTTAGCGCAATCCTCAAATTCAGCGGATTGAGCGCTATTGCGGGAGCACTGGCAATGGTGGTTTTGGCCCCAATCTTGCTAGTCGGCGGATTCGCCGCTACAGCCGGCATCTCAATCTTCGAAAACTTGCCCGACTACATTAAGCCGGTCAACGCATCCCAGGCTTCTACCCTCTATGGCATCAAGAACGGCCAACCGGTTGAGGTTGCCAAGTTCTATGACGAAAACCGCATCTCGATCGACTACAACGAGATGTCACCGAACATTCGCAATGCCGTGGTCGCCACAGAAGACCCTCGTTTCTTCGAACACGGCGGTGTTGACCTAATCTCGCTGATTCGCGCAACCCTAACCAACGCGGCAATGGGTGGCGGTGGCCCTGGTGGCTCGACCATCACCATGCAGTATGTGAAGAACTCATTGGTTGAGGCAGCGACCATCAGCGGCGACAAGCAGGCGATCGCCGATGCCACTACCCAGACCATCGATCGCAAGCTTCGCGAGATTCGTCTTGCAATTGCGCTAGAGGGCGTTGCCACCAAGCAACAGATTCTCGCCGGTTATTTGAACCTCTCGTTCTTCGGAAACCAGATCAACGGAATCGAATCGGCCTCTGAGTATTACTTCGGTGTGAAGGCTGCAGACCTTTCGATTCCGCAGGCAGCACTGCTAGCTGCGATGCTTAAGTCACCTAACGACTATCGCCCAGACAACAAAGACAACTTGGTTCGAGCCAAGAGCCGCCGCGACTATGTAATCGACAACATGCGCAACGAGGGTTACATCACGAACTCTCAGGCAGACGAGGCTAAGAACACTCCGATCACCACCAACATCTCGTCAACCGCAGCCGGTTGTGAAGGCGATCAGGTCACCTCGTTTTTCTGCGACTATGCGGTTTGGGAAATTCGCAACAGCGTTGAGTTCGGCCCAACCCAGGCAGACCGCGAAACCTTGCTTCGTCGCGGTGGCCTTGAGATTTACACATCAATGGACATGGATGTTCAGAAGGCTGCATACGACGCAACAATGAAGTGGGTGCCGCCAACAAACGAGCACCACATTGGTTCGGCGACTGTATCGGTTCAGGTCGGCACCGGGCGCATCCTTGCTATGACTCAGAACCGCATCTACGACCAGACCGACTCTGGAGTTCAGGGCCACACCTCGGTGAACTTCTCGAGCGACAAGAACTATGGCGGATCTAGCGGTTTTCAGACCGGTTCGACCTACAAGATTTTCACCCTGGCCCAGTGGCTAACCCACGGATTCAAACTCAACGACCACGTCGATGGCCGAGTGCGCGAATGGAACGCCTCTGACTTCTCGGCTCGCTGCGGCGGCTTGGTCGGCACCTGGGCACCGAAGAACATTGTGAAAGAACCCGAAGACCTTTCGGTAGTTCAGGCAACTTCGATGTCGGTTAACACCGCATTCGCAGACATGGCGAGCCAACTAGACCTCTGTGACATTCGCGACACCGCTATGGCGTTCGGCGTGCACCGCGCCGATGGCACCGAGTTGCAATATGTTCCGTCTTCGATTCTTGGAGTCAACGAACTTTCACCGTTGACCATGGCGGCTGCCGAAGCCGGCGTTTCGAACCACGGAATCTATTGCTCGCCGATTGCAATCGACAAGGTTGTGGTTCGCGAAAGCAAGCAAGAAATTTCTGTTCCTAAATCGCTTTGCAGTGCAGCGGTTACTCCTGAAGTTGCTGCGGGCATGACCTATGCGATGCAACGAGTAATTAGCGGCGGAACCGGTGGCGCCTCTGCAACCGGAGACAACACTCCACTTGCCGGCAAGACCGGAACAACTGACTCTGGTGTTCAAACCTGGATGACCGGTTTCTCGAGCGCAGTTTCAACGGCTACCTGGGTTGGCAACGTTTCTGGTGCTACCGCTCTGCCTGGCATCAAGTTGAACAACAAAGCGGGAAACACGGTTCGTCACGACATCTGGCGAACCACAATGCAGACGGTAAACAAGCTCTACCCTGGCGGCCCACTCGCGGCACCTCCACAGACCATGATCGACGCAACGATGATCAAGGTTCCAACAATCTCTACTCGCACTCCTAGCGACGGTTCACAGTTGATCGAGACCTCAGATTTGAACGCAGCCGTTGTGGTTGGTCAGGTGACTTCTGCCGCTCCTGCTGGCACAGTTGCATACACTCGCCCAGCTGCCGGAACCGTGGTTCCTCGCGGAACCCAGATCAAGATCTACGTGAGCAAGGGCGGCAACACGGTTGTGCCAGACGTAGCCGGCCTTAGCGTAGCTGCGGCCAAGGCCAAGCTGCTTGCCGCCGGCTTCGCCGCAGTGAGCGAACCTCAGGCCTCACAGGCTCAGTACTTCGTGAAGTCACCAACCATAGCCAAGGGCCTAGTCGTCGCAACCGACCCTGCGGCCGGAACTTCGGCCCAAGGCACCGGTGCGATTCTGCTGATAATCAGCGCCGGCCCGTAATCCATGGACTTCGTCTTCTGGCTTTTTGTCGG
>CANGGA010000139.1 GCA_947453285.1 Microbacteriaceae bacterium
TGCCAACCACACCAAATCGCTCGAAGAACTTTCGACTTAGACGGTAGAGCTTTCTATAGCTCTGCTCGGTGCGACTGTTATTGAGGGTGCGGGCGAAGCCACCAATGGTCGGTGCATACGATCTTCCATTGTCGTTCACGACAATTACCAGTTTGCGATCGTTGTCGTGCGAGATGTTGTTAAGAGCTTCCCAGGCCATGCCGCCGGTTAGCGCGCCGTCTCCGATTACCGCGACTACATAGCGATCATCCTGTTTGGTGAGGCGATAAGCCTTAGCGATGCCATCGGCCCAACTCAGTGATGAAGAAGCGTGCGAACTTTCAACGATGTCGTGCACCGATTCGGAACGCTGTGGGTAGCCGGCCACTCCGCCTTTTTGACGAAGAGAATCGAAGTTCTTGCGACCAGTGAGAAGTTTGTGCACATAGCTTTGGTGCCCGGTGTCAAAAACGATGCTGTCTTTTGGCGAATCGAAGACTCGGTGAATGGCGATGGTGGTTTCGACGACGCCTAGGTTTGGCCCTAAGTGGCCACCCGTCTTAGCGACCGAGGCAATCAGATAATCACGGATGTCCTGTGCGAGAGTGCGCAACTCGGGCTGCGAGAGACCCTTCAGGTCTTCTGGCCCATTCACGCCCTCGAGGATAGTCATGAGAGTTCTAACCGTTTAGGCTCGCGCCTAATTCCTAAGCAACCAGGCTTCGAAGCACATACTGAAGAATTCCACCGTTGCGGTAGTAATCGGCTTCTCCAGGGGTGTCGATGCGCACAACGGCATCAAAGGCAACCTCTAGCTTTCCGGCAGGTGAATGCGCCGATGGCTTTGCTGTTACTCGAACTGTCTTAGGTGTTGACCCAGAATTGAGCTGTTCGATACCAACGATGTCGAAGATTTCGGTGCCGTCGAGCCCGAGCGAATCTGCAGATTGACCAGCCGGGAACTGCAATGGCAAGACGCCCATTCCAATCAGGTTGCTTCGGTGAATGCGCTCGAAGCTCTCAGTGATGACAGCGCGAACGCCGAGCAGGCTTGTGCCCTTTGCTGCCCAGTCACGAGATGAACCAGAGCCATATTCCTTGCCACCGAGAATGACAAGCGGGGTTGATTGTTCTTGATAGTTTGCCGAGGCATCGAAGATGAATGCTTGAGGTGCATCAGCCTGGGTGAAGTCGCGGGTGTATCCACCCTCGACTCCGTCAAGTAGTTGGTTCTTGAGTCGAATGTTTGCGAATGTTCCACGAATCATGATCTCGTGGTTGCCGCGACGTGAACCGTAAGAGTTGAAGTCGACTCGCGAGATGCCATGCTCGGTTAAATACTTGCCTGCTGGCGAGTCGGCCTTGATCGAACCTGCTGGGCTGATGTGATCGGTCGTTACCGAATCGCCTAGCTTCGCAAGAACTCGAGCTGCGTGAATATCCTTCACCGCATCAGGGGTCTTCTTCATGCCATCGAAGTAAGGAGCCTTGCGAACATATGTCGACTTTTCATCCCACTCAAATGTCGCACCCTTTGGAGTTGGCAGTGCCTTCCATCGCGCATCGCCATCGAACACGCCCGCATATTGCGTCGTGAACATTTCGCTGTTGATTGACTCGTCGATTGTCTTCTGAACTTCAACCGGGGTTGGCCAGATGTCTGCCAAGAAAACGTCTTTGCCAGATTGGTCTTGACCGAGAGCATCGTTTTCGAAATCGAAATCCATGGTGCCGGCGAGTGAATAAGCAATTACAAGAGGAGGTGAAGCCAAGTAATTCATCTTCACGTCTGGGTTGATGCGCCCCTCAAAGTTTCTGTTGCCAGAAAGCACCGCGGTAACGGCAAGGTCGTTTTCGTTGATTGCCGCCGAGATGTTCTCGTCGAGTGGACCCGAGTTGCCGATGCAGGTTGTGCAGCCGTAACCAACCAGGTTGAAGCCCAGAGCGTCTAGTGAATCGGTTAGACCGGCCTTTGAGTAATACTCAGTGACGACTTTCGAGCCAGGAGCAAGCGAGGTCTTAACCCAAGGCTTCGACTTGAGGCCCTTAGACACGGCCTTTTGTGCCAACAGACCCGCAGCCAACATAACCGAAGGGTTTGAGGTATTCGTGCAAGAAGTAATTGAGGCGATTGTCACGTATCCGTGATCGACGGTGAAGTCTTCGCCAGACACCTTGGCTGGGTTCGACTGAGCAGGAGCATAGGTTGGCAGAGCTGCTTCGAAAGCCTCTTTGGCCTTGCTTAGTTCGATTCGGTCTTGCGGACGCTTTGGCCCGGCAATCGAAGGAACCACAGTAGAAAGATCTAGTTCTAGATATTCGCTGTAGCGAGGTTCGATAGCCGGGTTGTGCCAAAGCCCCTGCGTCTTCGCATATGCCTCGACCAAATCGATTTGCTCCTGCGGACGACCGGTGATTCGCAAATAGTCGAGGGTAACTTCATCGATCGGAAAAATTGCAACCGTGGAGCCGAACTCTGGGCTCATGTTTCCTATGGTCGCTCGATTTGCCAAAGGCACCGAGCCAACTCCCTCGCCGTAAAATTCGACAAACTTGCCAACTACTCCGTGCTTGCGAAGTTTCTCTGTGATGGTCAGCACCACATCGGTAGCGGTAGCTCCAGTCGGAATGCTTCCGCTCAACTTGAAGCCGACGACCTTCGGAATCAACATCGAAACCGGCTGGCCGAGCATCGCTGCCTCGGCCTCGATGCCACCTACTCCCCAGCCTAGAACTCCGAGCCCGTTCACCATGGTGGTGTGCGAGTCGGTGCCAACGCAGCTGTCTGGATATGCCTGAAGCTCGCCGTTCACCTCGCGGGTCATTACGGTGCGGGCTAGGTATTCGATGTTTACCTGGTGCACAATTCCGGTGCCAGGTGGAACAACCTTGAAGTCATCAAATGCGGTTTGACCCCAACGCAAGAACTGGTAACGCTCGCCGTTTCGCGCATATTCGAACTCAACGTTCTTCTCAAATGCGTCTGCGGATCCAGCTACGTCGATAACAACTGAGTGGTCAATTACCATTTCGGCGGGTGCAAGTGGGTTAATTCGCTTCGGGTCTCCGCCGAGTTCGGCTACGGCCTCACGCATTGTGGCCAGGTCGACAACACAAGGCACGCCAGTGAAGTCCTGCATGATCACGCGAGCTGGAGTGAA
>CANGGA010000140.1 GCA_947453285.1 Microbacteriaceae bacterium
AAAATGCAATGTCGAAACCGATCATCCCCATGTTTAGTTATCAAACCCCTTGCGAGGCTCTATAAGAGTAAGCCCTAGCGCCGACATTCACCAGAGCGAGCGGCTGTGAAGTGACTGTGATTAAAACTCGAGGCGCATGAGCAACCCGAAGTCGCCCATGTCGGCAACGTGTTCGAAGCCGGCCTTCTCAAACATCGAAACCGTGCCGCGGTAGTTGCCCTCGAAGTTCGGCACAGTTGCATAGGGCGCCGCTTCGACAGCTGCGAAACCACGGATGCGCAAGTCGCCAACCGCGTGAGACAGCATGGCGGTTGCAACGCCTTCGCCACGGTGCGTCGGGTGAATCACAAAGCAGAGCATGCGAGCTAATTTTTCGTCGGCCTCGGGAACGCCAGGAAACAACAGGCTTTCGCCGGCCAGCAACCAGCCGACCATCTCGGTTTCGTTGAAGGCCAGGTCTCCCTGCATCTTGCCGGCTTCGACGCGCGTGCAGGCATCGCTGCGATTGACTGCCGGTCGAGTCTCAGGCGACGCCTGAATTTCTTTGATGCGGTCAGGGGTATTCAAGTAGAACTGGCAGTAGCAGCCATCCCATTGCTGGTTAGTTTCACTGAATGCGACGTAATCGAAATAGTCGAGAAACTCGTGCAGATTTGAAACCGAAAGGGCTTCGAAACGCAGAGTTACCAATCTTTGCCCTTGGTCGACATGGCACGATCGGCCTCGCGCTTATCCTGTTGCTCTTTTAGAGCCTGACGCTTGTCAAACTCTTTCTTGCCTCGGGCAAGAGCGATTTCTACTTTGGCATAGCCGTCTTTGAAATAGAGCGAAAGCGGAACGAGCGTGTAGCCGCTCTCTTTTATTTTGCCCGCGAGCTTGTTGATCTCAACGCGGTTGAGAAGCAACTTGCGACGACGACGAGTCGAGTGGTTGTTCCAGGTTCCCTGGGTGTATTCAGGAATGTGCACGTTTTCGAGATAGGCCTGGCCGCCTTCGATCGAAGCGAAGCCATCGATAAGAGATGCGCGACCGGCACGCAACGACTTCACTTCGGTTCCGCTAAGCACGATTCCGGCTTCGTAGGTGTCTTCGATGTGATAGTCGTGGCGCGCTTTGCGGTTGCTGGCAACCACTTTTTGTCCACGTTCTCTAGGCATAAGAACCTATATTCGCAGATAACGACGAATTGCTAAACCGCTGGCGAGTGCAGCGAGCACAATTCCTGAGCCGACGAGAATCGGCACGACGAGCAAGCCATCGGCAAGGCCGACGAAATTGGTGAACGGCATGTTCACCGCGAGGTATCCCTGAACAAAGAACTGAACAATCGCGATCACTGCGCCGCCGGCCAAGAGGCTGCCGACGATGGCTGCCAGAACGCCCTCAAGGATGAACGGCAACTGGATGTAGAAGTTGCTGGCACCAACTAGGCGCATGATGCCGAGCTCGCGACGGCGAGCGAAAGCAGACAACCGGATGGTGGTCGAGATGAGCAAAGCCGCCGAGGCCAGCATTAGCGATGCAATCGAAATCGCGGCAATGCTCGCCGCGTTGAGAATGCTGAAAATTTGGTCGAGATAGGTTCGCTGATCTCGCACCTCTTCTACCCCGCCGAAGCCAGTGAAACTCTCGGTGATGATTGAGCTCTGGCTCGGGTTCTTGAGTTTGACCCAGAAGGTTTCGTTGAGTTGGGCTGCAGTTACATACTTGGCAACCGAGTTGCCCTTGAACTGCTGCTGAAACTTTTCGAATGCCTGGTCGTGGTTTTCGAAATAGAACTTGTCGACATATGGGCTGAGAGTCGGCGATTCGAGCTGCTCTTGCACGGCCTGCTTTAGGTCTTGGGTTGCTTCGCCCTGAGGGCAAACGTCTGCAGGCGAAACCTCACTGCACATGTAAATCGCAACTTGCGCCTTGTCATACCAGTAGGTTTTCATCTGACCAATTTGCATCTGCAGCAGAGTTGCAGTGCCAACGAAGGTTAGCGACAAGAAGGTAACCAAAATTACCGAAATGACCATCGAGAGATTTCGTCGCAATCCTTGGCGAACTTCGCTGAAGATAAAACTGCCGCGCATCAGTAACCCGCCGATGCCTGGTCGCGCACAATGCGACCTTCGCTCATCTCGATGACACGCTTTTGCAGACGATCTACGATTCCTCGATCGTGAGTTGCCATCACTACGGTCGTGCCGTTTTGGTTGATGCGGTCAATCAGCGCCATAATTTCGTCGCTGGTCTTCGGGTCAAGGTTTCCGGTTGGTTCATCGGCGAGCAAGAGCGACGGCTTGTTCACGATTGCGCGGGCAAGGGCAACTCTCTGCTGTTCACCTCCAGAGAGTTCGCTAGGAAGTCGATTGGCCTTTTCTTCAAGACCGACCATGCGCAAGACATCTGGAACGGCCTCTTGAATAAAGCCTGCCGACTTGCCGATCACTTCGAGGCTGAAGGCTACGTTCTGCGCGACTGTCTTGTTTGGCAGAAGTCGAAAGTCTTGAAAGACCACGCCGAGCTTGCGGCGAAAGAACGGGATGCGGCGACTCGGAATTCCAACCAAGTTTTCGCCGAGCACATAGACGGCGCCGGTGCTTGGAACGTCTTCGCGAAGCATCAGTCTCAACAGCGATGATTTGCCCGAGCCAGAGGCTCCAACTAGAAAGACGAAGTCGCCCTTCTCGATTTCGAGCGAAACGTCGGCGAGTGCCGGGCGGCCTCCGCCACGGTAGTTCTTGCTGACGTTTTCAATGCGAATCATTGAAATAAGCCTAAATTGCTTGTCACCAAGCGCCCTGCAGGCTCGGCCGCTGAGTTTTAGCCTTGAGTTTGCTTGCGCCAGCGAATGCCCGCGGCGATGAAGCCATCGAGGTCGCCATCGAAAACGGCGCCAGGGTTGTTGACTTCGTAGTCGGTGCGAAGGTCTTTGACCATTTGGTAAGGGGCGAGAACATACGACCGCATTTGCTCTCCCCAACTTGCCTTCACGTCGCCAGCAATCGACTTCTTCTTTGCTTCTTCTTCTCGACGCTTAATCTCAAGCAAGCGGCTTTGCAGAACGCGCATGGCTGCGGCCTTGTTCTGAATCTGGCTCTTCTCGTTCTGACAACTAACCACGGTTCCAGTTGGAATGTGAGTAATTCGA
>CANGGA010000141.1 GCA_947453285.1 Microbacteriaceae bacterium
GATGGCACGCTGAAGATCGAAATGAACTTCTTGCCAGACGTATACGTTTCTTGCGAGGTATGCCACGGAGCTCGCTACAACCGCGAGACACTTCAGGTGAAATACAAGGGCAAGAACATCGCAGAGATTCTCGAGATGCCAATTGCCGAGGCTGCCGAATTCTTTGCGCCAATCAACTCAATTGCTCGCTATCTCGAGACTCTCGTCGAAGTTGGTCTTGGCTATGTTCGACTAGGTCAAAGCGCGACCACACTAAGCGGTGGCGAGGCCCAGCGCGTGAAGCTGGCAACCGAACTTCAGCGACGTTCTTATGGCCGAAGCATCTATGTTCTAGACGAGCCAACAACCGGTTTGCACTTCGAAGATGTGCGCAAACTCTTGTTGGTCTTGAACGGCTTGGTAGACAAGGGCAACACCGTGATTGTGATTGAACACAATCTTGATGTCATCAAGTGTGCTGACTGGGTGATCGACCTAGGGCCAGAGGGTGGGGCCGGCGGCGGCGAAGTTCTTGCCATTGGCACTCCCGAGCAGGTCTCCAAGGTGGCCAAGAGCTTTACCGGAAAGTTTTTGAAAGAAACGCTGGCTCACTAAAACCATGTCTGACGAACTCAGTTTTCGGCCTAAGACTTCCGAGATCCCAACAGATCCGGGTGTCTACCGCTGGTTCGATAAGAACGGTCGAGTGCTTTACGTTGGCAAGGCAAAGAACCTAAGAGCTCGCCTGCAGAGTTATTTCGCTCCGCTAGACAGCCTGCACAGCCGCACCAGGCGCATGGTGACTACAGCGACCGACTTGCAGTGGACGATCGTCAAATCGGAATACGAAGCCTTGCAGTTGGAATTCCACTGGATTAAGGAATTCAACCCACCATTCAATGTGGTGTTCAAGGACGACAAGTCATACCCATACCTGGCCATTTCAACAAGCGATGCGGTGCCACGAGCATTCATAACGAGAAATCGCGATCTCGCTGGCCTCAAGTATTTCGGGCCATACACAAACGCCTGGGCCATTCGCGAGACGCTCGACACATTGCTCAAGGTGTTTCCAGTGCGCAGTTGCAGCCAAGGTGTGTTCAACAGGGCAAAGAGCTCAAACCGCGCCTGCCTGCTCGCAGACATCGGCAAATGCGCAGCACCGTGTGTCGAAAGGGTTGAACTTTCTCAGCACAAGAAACTGGCAGCAGACTTTGCCGACTTTATGGGCGGTGGCGACACCAAGCACATCGAAACCTTGCGCAAGCGCATGTACCAGGCGAGCGAAGATCAGCACTACGAGCTGGCAGCAAAACTGCGAGACGATGTCGAGGCTCTCGAAGCCGTGCTCGAGAAGAGCACGGTGGTGTTCAGCGATCAGACCGACGCAGACCTGTTTGCAATCGCCGACGATGAATTGGCCGCGGCCGTGCAGTTGTTCATTGTTCGCGGTGGCCGCATCCGTGGTGTTCGTGGCTGGGTAGTCGACAAAGAATTGGAACGCGATCTGCCCGAATTGGTTGAGTATGTCTTGCAAAACGTCTATTCGATTTCAAAGAAGGGCGTCAAGGCAGACATTCCGAAGGAAATCATCGTTCCGGCAACGCCCCTTGATAATGCCGAGTTGCAAAAATGGCTAGGCGAGATGCGTGGATCAAAAGTTGAAGTGCGCGTTGCTATGCGCGGCGACAAGCGAGCACTGCAAGAGACCGCGATGACAAACGCGAAACACGCACTCAATCTTTATAAGACAAGGCGCAGCGCCGACTTCACAGCTCGCGCCGAGGCGTTGGCCGGCATTCAGAAGGCACTCGGTCTAGAAGATGCTCCACTTCGCATCGAATGTTTCGATGTGAGCCACCTAGCCGGCACCGACGTTGTGGCCTCTATGGTGGTCTTCGAGGATGGCCTGCCGAAGAAGGACCAGTACCGAAGGTTCTCGATCGAATCGACAACCGACGATACCGACTCGATCTACCAGGTATTGATGCGTCGCCTGAAATATCTGAAGGCGCCAGAAACAGACCTCGAACTAGACCCGACAAAGTTTGCCTATCGTCCGAACCTGCTAATCGTTGACGGTGGGCAACCTCAGGTGAGTGCAGCAATGCGTGCCCTTGCCGACTCTGGGATAACCGATTTAGCCGTCTGCGGACTAGCCAAACGCCTCGAAGAGGTCTGGCTGCCAGAAGAGAGTTTTCCGGTGATTTTGCCTCGCGCCACTGACGAACTCTTCCTGTTGCAGCGAATCCGTGATGAAGCTCACCGATTTGCCATCACCTTTCAAAGAAAGAAGCGCTCGAGTGCCATCGCCTCTGTGCTTGTCGACATTGCCGGACTAGGCGATAAGCGAGTCGCGGCCCTGTTGAAACACTTCGGTTCGGCCAAGCGCCTGAAGATTGCCACGGTCGACGAAATCGCCGAGGTGGCGGGCATCGGTAAGGTTTTGGCCGCCGAGATTACGAATGCGTTAAATACCGAAAACTGACCACATCGGCGTGTCGCGAAAGGCTAAACTCGCTCTGCGACACGCCGAAGGGGAGCCGATGAACGAGGAACGCAGACACGAGCTGCTAATCGTGACCGGCATGTCTGGGGCCGGCAGATCAACCGTGGGCAATGCGCTTGAAGATCTTGGCTGGTATGTCGTCGATAACCTGCCACCGCAGATGCTCGGCCCAATCGCAGACCTTTTCAGCCTGGCCAAGACCCCGCTTCCGAAATTGGCCGTGGTCATCGATGTTCGTGGCGGCGAGTTTTTCGGTGAGCTTCACGAAAATCTGACTCAGCTGCGCAGCAGAAACATTAATTTGCGATTGCTCTTTCTGGAGGCCACAGATTCCGCACTGGTCAAACGTTTCGAACAAGTGCGTCGTCCACACCCGCTGCAGGGCGATGGCACGATCCTCGACGGCATTGCCGCGGAGCGCAATAGATTGATCAGCCTTCGCGAATCGGCAGACGTAATAATCGACACGAGCGAACTGAATGTGCATCAGCTCAGCAATAAAGTTACCGACAGCTTCTCGCTTGAAGAAAGCAAGAAACTGAACGTTACAGTCATGAGTTTCGGTTTCAAATATGGATTGCCAGCCGACGCAGATCACGTTGCAGACATGCGTTTCATTCCGAACC
>CANGGA010000142.1 GCA_947453285.1 Microbacteriaceae bacterium
AGAGAAAGTGCTGTTAGTCATTGCTAAAACCATAAAGGGCTAAGCGGTTGGTGTCAAACCCACGGATGTTTGCTTGCACGAACATCCGAGCAATAGGCTTGGCGAAGTCCAACAGTTGAGGCCCTAAATAATGTTCAGCACAAACTTCAAGGCTTCACGCCCGATTCTCGCCGCGCTCGCGGCCTTGGCCATGGTCTTGGGTCTCACCCAGCCCGCGTCGGCAACCGCCAGCACGACCGTGGTCGGCGCAGTCATTAACCAATCCGGCACTTCGAACATCGCAGGTTCGAGCGCGGTCGACAGCGCAGGCAATATGTATGTCGTTGGATGGCAGGGCAACGATGCCTTCATTACAAAGTTCTCAAGCTCGCGCAGTTTGGTTTGGCGCAAAGCATTTGTGAGCACAAGCGGTGCCGGAATTCAAGACTTGGCGGTTGACCCTTCAGGCGTCTTAGTTGCAACCGGATGGTTCTGCGGTGCATTTGACCTTGGTGCAGTCGGAACTCGAAATTCAGTGGGAAACTGCGATGGCTATGTGATGAAACTCGACTCGGCCGGAAATGCAACTGCAATCAAAACTTGGGGCGAATCAAACGGATACACCGGATCTTCTGGTGTAGCAATTGACGGCGGAGGCAATATTTATGTCGCCGCAGAAATAAACGTCGGCACGCAAGGGGCAGTAGGAATAGATGGCATCACTTGGTCACAGGCCGTGAACCAAGCTGGTGACACATATGGCAATGCAATCATCAAGTACAGCAGCAACCTTCAGATTCAATATCTGAAACCTTTACCAAGCGGTTTCGCACTCACTCACTGGCCTAACGTATTAACAGCTTCTCCTTCTGGCAGACTGCTGATCGGCGGCAGTTTCTTGCACTCCACTGACTTCGGTTCAGCAGGAGTCGTCACAGCGGTTGGCTCTTCGGCTGATGCAGCTTGGATCGAGTTAGACACATTAGGCAACATTTCAAAGCTAAAGACATACGCCGGTACTGGCGACGACTATGCCTGGGGCATTTCATATGACCAAGCTGGCAATATTTATACTCTTCTTAATTACGGGCTGAGCATCACAATTGGCTCGACGACATTGCCTGCAGGCGCTGACACTCGAATTGCTGTCGTGAAATATGATGCAACCACGACCAACCAGCTCTGGATGCAAACGTTTAATGCTGGCGCTGGCTTTGTTTATGGCTTCAACCTAGTTGTCGACCCGGCAGGAAACGTCGTCGTCAGCGGCAACTTCAGCCACACCTTGACGGTTGGCTCCTTCGGCACCTTCATCTCGAATGTGTCAAACCCGGCACAAACTGAAATTTTCATGATCGGCCTGAACCCCGACGGCACAACGGCCTGGGCTCGAGCAACGCAATCGACCAACGGTGATAACTGGGCCGTTGGCCGCCCAGCTTTGCTTGGCAGCAACTTCTATCTGTGCGGCACGTTGAATGGTGGCATTGATTTTGGCGATGGCGTGACGCTAACCAGCACCTCTGGAGTTTTCGAATCGTTTGTTGCAAAGTTAGCGATTACCTGGAACGTAACAACTCCAATGGCCGTGAACCCGGCCTATGGTACGCCCGCGTCGAGCACCTCTGTTGCGCCGACTGTTGCAGTAACGCTGCCGCCAGTTCAGTTCTCGTCAATCAGCCCAAGCGTCATCGACTCGTTTAACGGAGCCACCGTGACCGTCAGCGGTTCGAACATGTCGAAGGTAACTGCGGTGAAGTTGGGCAACACTTCGCTTAGTTTCAAGTTGGTAGGCGACCAACTTCAGATAATCGTGCCGTCTCATGCAGTTGGTTATGCAGACATTTCATTCACGACTAGCGAAGGTACCGTTCCGCTCGCTAACGCCGTGCAATTTTCTGATGTTCTGAACACGCACCTCGCTGTAATCACTTTGGTGAACCCGACGAGCGCTGCACTTGCAAAAGCGAAAGCTAAGTTCGCAAAGATTACCTACACAGATCGAGTTGTGACCAAGGGCAAGAAGCCAAAGGTAACCATCACCCTTACTGGGCGAATCAAGAACTAGTTATTCGGCGAGACCGTATAGTCGGTCGCCTGCGTCGCCAAGGCCAGGCACGATGTATCCGTGTTCGTTTAGTTTTTCGTCTAGTGCACCGAGAACGATCTTTACGTCTTTGCCGTCAACATGCTTTTCAACGGCAGCCAAACCTTCTGGTGCACCGAGCAAGCAGATCGCCGTTACGTCTGTTGCTCCGCGTTCGAACACATAGTCAATCGAGTCGATGAGCGTTCCGCCGGTGGCAAGCATCGGGTCGATGATGTAAACCTGTCGATTGGTTAGGTCATCTGGCAAGCGGTTTGCGTAGGTGTATGGCTGCAGGGTTTCTTCGTTGCGCTTGATGCCCAAGAAACCCACCTCTGCGGTTGGCAAAAGTTTGACGATGCCTTCGAGCATGCCAAGACCGGCGCGCAAAATCGGAATGATGATTGGGCGAGGTCGACTGAGCTTCACGCCAGCTGCCTTGGTCACCGGGGTCTCGATGACAACCTTCTCGGTTCGCACCTCGCGAGTCGCCTCGTATGCCAACAGCGTCACTAACTCTTCAACCAACTGGCGGAAAACCGGCGATGGGGTGTTCTTGTCGCGCAAGACCGTGAGCTTGTGGGTGATCAGAGGGTGGTCGGCAATGTGAACTCGCATAGGCTAAATCTATCGCCGAGAACAAGCCGTGGAGGTTCAAGTGAATTACGAAGAACTCATGCGCGCTGCAATTGCCGAGGCCGCTGAGTCTGGCGATGATGTTCCGGTCGGCGCACTAATTGTTTCGCCAGATGGCGAAGTCATTGCCTTCGCCCACAACGAACGCGAGGCCGATAGCGATCCAACCGGCCACGCAGAAATCGTTGCCATTCGCAAGGCGGCCAAACTGCGCAAAGACTGGCGCCTTGAAGACTTGACGCTTGTGGTTACTCTCGAACCATGCGTCATGTGTGCCGGGGCAATAGTGGCGGCCCGAATTGGTCGAGTCGTGTTTGGTGCCTGGGATGCACGCGTGGGCGCATCCGGTTCGCTCTATGACTTGATCAGAGATGCGCGGCTAGGCGCACCGGCCGAAGTTATTAG
>CANGGA010000143.1 GCA_947453285.1 Microbacteriaceae bacterium
ACCAGGTAGGCAGCGAACGAACCGGCATCGCGACGAAACAGCGTGTTAGACAGTGAAACATCGCCCCAGAAGAATCCGGTGATGTGCAGGCGAACGAGCAAGAGAGCAAGTGCGTCAACCAAACGCTTTGCGGTTTCGAGACGAAGACCCTGCGACCACATGGCGCGGTATGGAAGCGAAAACTTTAGGTGGCGAGTGATGAGCACGGCCATCAGTGGTTCGCCGTTTGCATCGGTTCGATTGCTAACCACCGCGAATGGTTCAACGCACGGCACGGCGAGTTTGTTGAGGCTCTTGAGCATCTCGTATTCACGACGAGCGAGCTCGGGCAAAGTTTCTTTAATTGCGATTACATAGTCGCCGAGGTGAGCAAAGCGCACGATGTGGCGGCTTAGGCCCTTAGGAAGAGCGGCAATGGTTTCGGCCGGCCAGTCCTCTAATGGCAAATGCCACGGTAGGTCCAGCAGTGCTGGCTCTACCGTGGCAGCCGTTATGTCTAGAGATGAACTCAAGAGGTGATTAGTTGAGGCGGTCGCCCGAGACAGCGTCGAACAAGTGCACGATCGCTTCTGAGGTTGCCTTTAGGAATACGGTGTCGCCAGCCATAGGGTGAACGCGACCATCAACGCGTGAAACTACGTCGGTAGCCTTGCCGTTTACATTTGCTGAACCGTATAGGTAACCGTCTGCACCAAGCTCTTCGATTACGTCAACCGCAACCTCGATGCCTTCCTTCTTGGTTACGTCTAGGTTCTCTGGACGAAGACCAACAAAGATGGTGTTTCCGGCAGCCTTGTTAAGAATTGCTGCTGAAACAGGAAGCACGGTGTTACCGAACTGAACTCCGCCAGCAACCTTCTCAAGCTCTAGCAAGTTCATCGCAGGTGAACCGATGAAGCCAGCAACGAATAGGTTCTTTGGCTTCTCGTATAGGTTGCGAGGAGAGTCGACCTGCTGAAGCACGCCGTCCTTCATAACTGCAACGCGGTCACCCATGGTCATAGCTTCGACCTGGTCGTGGGTTACATAAACAGTGGTTACTCCGAGGCGACGCTGCAGCGATGCGATCTGAGTACGGGTTTGAACGCGAAGCTTCGCATCCAAGTTTGATAGTGGCTCATCCATGAGGAACACCTGAGGCTTGCGAACGATCGCGCGACCCATTGCTACACGCTGACGCTGACCACCAGAAAGTGCCTTCGGCTTGCGAGCTAGGTATGGCTCTAGGTCAAGAAGCTTCGCTGCCTCGAGAACGCGCTCAGCACGCTCTTCTTTGCTAACGCCGGCAATCTTGAGCGCAAAGCCCATGTTCTCGGCCACAGTCATGTGTGGGTAGAGAGCGTAGTTCTGGAACACCATTGCAATGTCGCGGTCTTTTGGCGGAACGTCAGTGACGTCGCGCTCGCCGATGCGAATGTGTCCTTCGTTAACTTCTTCTAGGCCTGCAAGCATGCGAAGCGAAGTTGATTTTCCGCAACCAGAAGGTCCAACCAGAACCAAAAATTCGCCGTCGGCGACCTCGAGGTTTAGCTTGTCAACCGCTGCGCGGGTGCCACCAGGGTAAATGCGGGTGGCGTTGTCGAATGTTACTGATGCCATTTGTTTCTCCTCACCGGCAGGTACGTGCCGGACGATCCGTTGTGATAGAGCCAGATGGCTGTTGCCACCTGGTAGTCCTATTATCGCAAGGGTTTCTGGGAATAAGCCCCTCGTTTAGACTTATAGGCCTGTCCGAAACCAAATCGTGACGAAAGGCAACAGATGAATTCAAGCAACCGCCCAACCCGCTCAGAGCAGCGTGAAGAGGCCCGCGCCAAGGCAAAGGCTATGCGTGAGCAGCACAAGAAGAGCGAGCGTCGCAAGGGTGTTCTCATCAAGGCGTCAATCGGCTTGGCCGTGGTCGCAGTTGCAGCAATCATCGCTTCGGTGGTCATCGGCGGCCTCAACGGCAACGTCAACTCCAACCAGAGCGACACCCCGATCAACCAGACCACCAATAACGGCTTCTTGATCGGTGCCAACGGTGCAATGTTCACCGCGAGCTCGACCCCAACACCTTCTTCTACTGTTGGAACAATGATTCCGGCAAGCCCGGTGAAGATTGTCACTTATATCGACTACCAGTGCCCTTACTGTGCAATGTTCGAAGCGGCAAACACCGATCAGATCAAAGGCTGGCTAGACGCCGGCATCGCGACCCTCGAGATTCGTCCACTTTCATTCTTGGATGGCCGCGGGTCGCCAAACGAATATTCGAGTCGTGCCGCAAACGCTGCCCTTTGCGTTGCTAGCTACTCGCCAGACAAGTTCTTCGACTACAACTACGCGTTGTTCAAGAACCAGCCTGCCGAGGGAGTCGCCGGCCCAGACAACCAGTCGCTGTTCGATCGCGCAAAGTCGGTTGGGGTCAAGAACGAGAACACCATTCACGACTGTGTGATGGGCAAGGCGTTTGGCAAGTGGCTCACCAAGACCACCAACACGACCCTCGACACCGGAGTTCCTGAGTATTCAGCAACCTTCTGGAAAGACAACCACGGAACACCAGCGGTATTCGTGAACGGCAAGTACTTCGAAGGCGCAGTAGACAACGCTGCGGCCTTCGCACAGTTCGTTCAGCAGATTGCTGCCGGCAACTGGTAATTGAATTTGGGGGATAACAATGTTTTGCAATAAGTGTGGAAGTTCACTGGCAGTGGGTTCTGTTTTCTGTCAGAAATGCGGTCAACGTCAAAGCGTCCAGTCAACTGAGCAGGTTCACGAATTCACTCCGAGTCAGTCTTCGCAGGGGCTAACCCCTCCAGTAGATAAGCGGTTTTGGAGTTCGTGGTCGTCTGGCCGTCGCACTTGGTTTGTCGTCATTATGGCGTTGACTATTTTGGCCGGCCTCAATGGTCAAAATATATTCACGTATGTCGCGGGCATTGCTAATGGCCAGGTTTACCTGGATAGCGGAAAAGTCGAAGCAAATATAGACAGCGGCATTCTCGATCAAATTGGCGAAAAAGTCACTACAACTTGCCCGCATCCGATGACCGCAAAGGTCGGAGAAAGCCGTCAGTGCACGGTTGTCGATTC
>CANGGA010000144.1 GCA_947453285.1 Microbacteriaceae bacterium
CACGTGAATCGCGCGAGCCCCGAGCGGGGGCTGAGCTTCGCTCAGAACCAGCTGGGCGAGACTTGTACGAGTCACTTGAACCACGTGCCGTGCGGTCTTCCCAGCGTGAAGTTGGAGCGCCAGCCTTTGAAGCGCGAGGCTTGCGTGGGCCGCGGTCGTCGGCCGCTGAAGCAGCGCGAAAGTCTGAGCGACCTGAGCGGCCGTCTTCGCGTGGCTTAAATTTTGATGCGCCCGCTGCCGATGAACCTTTGCGGTGACCGGTCTTAGGAGCTGCTGATGCTGAGCGCGCTGGTTTTCCCGCGCGCGCGTTTGAGTCGCCAAATTTTGGCATGTTTTTTCCTTTTAATTTGTGTTGATCTCGCAGGGAGTAGCTGCTTTGATCGCGGGCTAGTCGAACTGCGCTATACCCAAACACGAGAGAAACATCTGCAAAACGGCAGATTCTCAAATAAAGGAAAGACTGGTGCACCCTGTGCACTGCAAACGACTACTGTTACGAATTCGTAACCTAATTAGCCTAACCGCGCACCGCGCGAATGCCAAGAACTTTTTTGGGCTAAATCAAGCCACGGATGGTGAGCTCGGCGTGCAACTCTGCATCGCTTGGCTCAACCAAGAACTTGCCGTCGGCAAACTGAATTACCGGGATGTTCTTGCGGCCAGCAATTGCCTCGGCTTCAGCGGCAAACTCAGGGGTGTGCTCGACATCCTTGAGTTCATATTCAACGCCAAGGGTGTTCATGAGCGACTTCGAACGACGGCAGTCGCTGCACCAGTCGGCACTGTAAAAGGTAACTTCACTCATGATTTCTCCTATCGAAGGCGGTTGCTGTCTGCAATGTTAAGCACATCTCCGTCAAAGGTTATTCCCGTGAGGTCTCGAACCACAATGTCGGCCGGGCCATCGAGGGCCATTTTGCTAACGCCAACGATCAGCCCGACGCCGGCTGCAACCGCGGCCTCTGCCCCGGCAATTGCGTCTTCGAAGACCACGCAGTCTTCTGGCGCAAAACCTAGGCGTTCGGCTCCGAGCAGATATGGGTCAGGGTGTGGCTTGCCGCGTTTCACATCGTCTGCGGTCACCAACTCGGCAGGCACCTTGATGCCGGCTGCAATCAAACGCGCGCGACCGAGATTCGGATTCGCCGAGGTGCAGACCGTCCAAAGGCCATCGCGCAGCGAAGAAGTAAGTTCGACTGCACCCGGCAAGGCAACCGTTGTGTGTGCGGTGATTTGTTCTAACTCGTTGATGCGGTTGTTCGCTTTTTCAAATAGATCTGGCGAGGCAATCCACTCGCGAACTTTGTCTTCTGCTCGCTGCCCCGCGTTGATCGGGTCATCCCAGTTAATGTGAGGAGCGAACTCGCTGCACCAAATTGCCCACGCCTCAGTTGCGGCCGCGTGCGAATCGACTAGCACGCCGTCATTGTCGAAGAGCAGACCGCTCGCATAAAACTTCACTTGCTAATTCTGTCAGCGACTAAGCAACTTCGTTGCTCTTGCGGTGACGTTCGGTGATGCTCAGATAAACACCGACTACCGCTAGCAACAACAAGATTGCTGCAGGCGCCATGTCGCGAGCGAACCAATCGAGACTTGGCGCAACCATCGAATAAGTCTGTTCGGTGTCGCCCTCTTTCCACTCGGCCCAAACCTGCAACTTGTTTACGGCTTGCTGACCCATCGTGAAAGACATGATGCTGACGGTTGCGCCGAAGACAATCGAAAGCACAAAGTTCACGGTTGCCGCGCCTGCCGCGAGCGCGGTCTTTGGTCTAGGTGCCTCAACTCTGGCCTGACGAGCGCGAGCCGAGAAGCGGGTGCCGGCGATAACACCGAAGCCAACGATTGTGATGATGAGCACCCAGATCCAGACGTCGAGGTTGGTTCGGGTTGCGTCATAAACAAATAGTCCAAGGATGATCGCGAATGCCGTGCTCAAAATCGGAACCGCATAGCCAAGGGCAAGCGCCTTCTGCCGTTCACTCATCTTTGGTTTTGTCTCGCCTTCGGCTGCGGCTACCCCGGTTCTAAAAACAAAGGCTCTCAGCAAGACCCAGACCACAACGGCGGTAGCCAAGATGATTGGCAGGTAGGTCCACAAGAATCGCAGGCCAACGTTAGAGCTTTGGCTGCCCAGGTTGAATGCACCAATGAAGTTTGAGAGCGCATAAATAGTGGTGGCCGCCAGGCCAAGCACGACCATGAAAGTTGAGAATCGCAATGCCGCACGAGCAAGGGTGTCGCGCTCATTGGCCGCCACCGCCTTGACTGCCCATCCGTGCGCTACCAAAGCGCTGAAGCTCGCGAGCGCGAAAGACAAGAGGTAGATATAGGTGCTTGGGCGAACCTCGGCGTTGTATCCCTCGCGAAGAGCCATGGTTACCCAAGTTGCCGTCATCATGAGAATCCAGGTAACTACCCAGCCGAGAAGCGGCAGAGCAATTGCACGGTTTGCTAATGCAATTCTTTTCATGCTTCAACGCTATACCTGCGGCAATAAACTGACGACATGATTTTGGTTATCGGCGAAGCGCTTATTGATCTGATTGAGAACCGCTACCAACCTGGCGGCTTCAATGCCGTCGTCGGTGGCGCGAATGCAAACGTCGCGCTGGCCCTTGCCCGTCGAGGCACCAAGCACGAGTTCTTGGGTCGCATCTCGAACGACCGCTTCGGCAAGATCATCCGTGAGCGTCTCGAAACAAACGGCGTTCACCTCGAGCACAGCATCAGCGCAACCGAGCTAACTACCCTCGCTGTGGTGAGCATCGACTCGCAGGGTGTTCCCTCTTATGCGTTCTATGTGAACGGCACCGCCGACTGGGGCTGGACGCCAGAAGAATTGCCAACCGATGTCGATCTCGAAAACATGCACGCCACCGCAATTCAATTCGGTTGCCTAACCATGGCCATGCAGCCATCGTCTGCCGTGATTGAAAAGTGGGCACGCGATCACTTCAACCAGCGCTCGGTCACTATCTCGCACGACATCAACATGCGCCCGGCTCTTGGCTTCGACGCCGCCGAAGAGCGCATTCGTGTTGAGCGCCTAAACCAGATTTC
>CANGGA010000145.1 GCA_947453285.1 Microbacteriaceae bacterium
AATCAAATTCTTCGTGGTCTCAGAGACCGTGACTACCGCGTCTGCGTGGTTTAGAAGCAACCGTTGCGGCCAATAGACGCTGTGAAATAGTCGCCAGCCGATTTTGATGAGCGTTGGCAAAGCCGGCGGTGGCGCGGGATGTGCGTAGTAAATCAAATCGTGCAGGGTCAGAATCAGTTTGTATTTTTTTGACCAAGCGCCCATCGTCTGCATTGGCGAGAAAACCAATTTCGCGCCGAGCTGGTTCAGCTTGCGGGCAATCAGCAGCTCGCTAATCGGCGATGTCGGGTCATTCAGTTTGATGTGTTCGATTCCTCTTGGCAGTGATTGCAATTGACGATCATCCGAGATGATTGCAATGGTCTTGATCTTCTTAGAAATTGCGTCGCAGAGCCCCGCAGAAAAACGGCTGATGCCATCGTGGTGATCGACACGGATGTATCGAGCATCGAAATAAAGAACGTCGGTTATTTCGTTAGTCATGCGCGGTCACCCAGCCCGAGACATGCTCTGCAATTTTCTCTGGAATTTCATAGTGGGTCAGGTGGCCAACCCCATTGAAAACTTCAAGTTGGCGCTGAGTAGAACCAATTTTCTCGGCCAGCTCTCGCTGCTGAGCAACCGTTGTGATGTCGTCGCGCTTGGCTGCGAGCAGCAACACTGGAACAGATAGATTTTTGGCAAAATCGCCAACACAGTTTGAAACCGACGCCTCGTATGCCTCGAGCGCCACTTTGCGACTCGCAAAATCGTTGAAGTTTTCGTCGTGTTGCCGATGAATCCACTTGCGCAATTGGCGGTTATTGGTTTTGGCCATTAGCACGCTCATGCCTCGCACCATCGCGAACCCTTTGAGAAGGCTTATTCCGGTTCGCTCTGGAAGTGCGCCTGAGAGCCAAAAGAAGCCCTTTGCGACAGCCGTGGTGAAAGCTTTAGGCCCGGCGAGAGCAGGGGCAGCTACTGGGTTCTCAAGAATCAGAGTGGCAATGTCTTCAAATCTTGCCGCTTGAGCTGAAACAACAATGCTGCCGAACGAGTGACCCAGCAGATGTGGTTTTTTTGGTAACTTCAGCGAAACTAAAAATCGATGCAACCATTCGGCATAGTTGACAATGCTGTGAGTGGTTGTGAACGGTTCAGACTCTCCGAAACCCGGTAGGTCTGGAATCACGACGTTGATATTTTCTAACGCACCGGCAATTGCTTCTAATCCGTGATGGTTACCGCGGTATCCGTGAATCATGACTAATGTCGCTGGCGACTTTGAACCTTTGGTGGCTGCATAGAACCAATAAGCCGTGCGCACGCCAGAAATAGTCACTTCTCGTCGTTCGGCAATTCTTCTTGCTCTAGCGGATAGCTCTGCCTGTAGTAATTTGCTCTTCATTAAACCGAGAAATACTTTGCTTCTGGGTGGTGAAGAATCATTGCGTCGGTCGATTGCTCCGGGTGCAACTGAAGCTCTTCTGATAGCTCAACGCCGATTCGTTGCGGTTGCAAGAGTTCGACCAGTTTGATTCGATCTTCTAGGTCTGGGCAGGCCGGGTATCCGAAGCTGTAACGGGCACCGCGATATTCGAGTTTGAAGAGGCCGTCAACATCGTTAGGGTCTTCGCTCGAAAATCCGAGTTCGTCTCTCACTCTCGAGTGCCAGAATTCTGCTAGCGCTTCGGTGAGTTGCACCGAGAGCCCGTGCAGCTCAAGGTAATCGCGATATTGGTTATTTCTATAGAGTCGGTTGGCTTCTTCTGCAATCTTCGAACCCATGGTCACAAGTTGAAATGGCAAGACATCAACTTCGCTTGTCTCGCGATTCTTGATGAAGTCGCTCAGGCATAGGTGTCTATCGCGAGCCTGTCTCGGAAACCTGAAGCGCATTCGTTCGGTTCCGGCGACTCCGCCAGACCCTCCGTCGGTTGACTGTTCACTCGAGTGGTGCAAGATCACAGTGTCGGAACCTTCGCTGACCGCCGGAAAGTAGCCATAGACAACACTTGCCTCGAGCAGGTTCTCGGTCTGAAGGCGATCTAGCCAGTAGCGAAGACGCGGGCGGCCCTCGGTTTCGACCAATTCTTCATAAGTTGCACCGTCGGAGCCACGACCTGGCTTCAAGCCCCATTGCCCCATGAATGTTGCTCGCTCGTCGAGAAAGGATGCGTAGTCGCGAAGGGCAATGCCCTTCACGATTCGAGTGCCATAGAAAGGTGGAGTTGGAATCGAGTTATCGCTTGCCACATCGCTTCGTTGCGGAATTTGATCTGGCTCAGTTCTAACCAGCAGGCTGTGTGGCGAAACTACTCTCTTTTTTAGCTCTGGTAGTTCAACGCTCTTGTCGCCTCGTTTGATTTTCACGAGGGCATCCATGAGTTTCAATCCCTCAAAGGCATCTCTTGCGTAGCGAACTTCGCCATCAAAAATCTCTGCTAGGTCTTGTTCCACGAAGGTTCGGGTAAGCGCCGCTCCCCCAAGAATCACCGGCCAGCGGTCGGCAACCCCGCGCTGGTTCATCTCTTCAAGGTTTTCTTTCATGATTTGAGTCGACTTAACGAGAAGTCCGCTCATGCCAATCACATCTACGTTATTTTCTTCGGCAGCTCGCAGAATTTCGTTAATCGGTTGCTTAATTCCGATGTTGACTGTCTCGAAACCGTTGTTGCTCAGGATGATATCGACCAGATTCTTGCCAATGTCGTGAACATCGCCTCGAACGGTAGCAAGCAGAATTCGGCCCTTGCCACTGTCGTCAGACTTTTCGATGTGCGGTTCAAGGTGCGCGACGGCGGTCTTCATCACTTCTGCAGACTGAAGCACGAACGGCAACTGCATTTCGCCCTTGCCGAAAAGTTCGCCAACCACCTGCATGCCCTTGAGCAAGTTTTGGTTGATGATCTCAAGCGCGGTTCGATTGCTGGCAAGCGCCTCGTCGAGGTCTGCCTCGAGGCCCTTTTTCTCACCGTCAATGATTCGGCGCTCGAGTCATTCATCGAGAGGAAGTGCCGCCAGTTCGGCGGCACGCGACTGCTTCGCCGTTGCGGTGTCGACT
>CANGGA010000146.1 GCA_947453285.1 Microbacteriaceae bacterium
CACTCTTGGTTCACAAGGGTCGCGAATTTGAACTTGCCGGTTCGGTGCCGCCAACCGGAGTTGACGACAGCGAAGAGTATGGCGTGATTCTCGAGTTGCTTCGTGGCTCGGTTAAGACTTCACCAAACCGTTTTACCGAGATTGCAAAAGAAATCAAAGGCGTCACCGAAGAAACCACAACCGGTGTTCACCGCCTATACGAGTTTCACAAGCGCGGCGAACTCTTGTTCACGGCGATCAACGTCAACGACTCGGTCACCAAATCGAAATTTGACAACAAGTATGGAATTCGCCACTCACTGCCTGACGGCCTAAACCGCGCAACCGATGTTCTGATTGGCGGCAAGACCGTTTTCGTTGCCGGCTATGGCGATGTTGGCAAGGGTTCGGCCGAGGCACTTCGTGGCCAGGGCGCCCGTGTGATCGTCAGCGAGATCGATCCGATCTGCGCATTGCAGGCAGCCATGGATGGTTTTCAGGTTGCTCGCCTCGAGACCGTGATTGAAGACATCGACATCTTTATTACCGCTACCGGCAACACCCACATCATTCGCCCTGAGCACCTGCTCAAGATGAAGCACCTTGCTGTGGTTGCCAACGTCGGTCACTTCGATGACGAGGTCGACATGGCCGGAATCGCCCAGATCAAGGGCATCGAGAAGATTGAGATCAAGCCGCAGGTGCACGAGTGGCGCCTGCCAAATGGTCGCTCGGTGCTGATTCTCAGCGAGGGTCGCTTGATGAATCTTGGCAATGCCACCGGTCACCCAAGCTTCGTAATGAGCAACTCGTTCAGTAACCAAGTCTTGGCTCAGATTGAGTTGTTCACCAAGCCAGAGGCGTTTGAGCTCGGGGTTCACATCTTGCCAAAGCACCTAGACGAAAAGGTTGCCAGTTTGCACCTCGCCGCTTTGGGTGTTGAATTGACAGAACTTACCTCTGAGCAGGCTCGCTACATCGGTGTTCCGGTGAATGGTCCGTTCAAAGTGGAGCACTACAGGTACTAGGAGCAGCGAATGCCAAATTCATCTGCATGGCGAATTCTGATCGTCGAAGACGACACAACCATTCACGGAATGGTCGAAAACGCATTTGCGCTTCGCAACAAGAGCGATGAGATTTTTGCCTGCGAAAACGGTGAAGACGCACTCTCGGTTTTCAAAAAGGTAAAGCCTCACGTTGTGATTCTCGACTGGATGTTGCCAGGCAAAGATGGAATCGACATTCTCAAAGAAATTCGTCTTGAATCAAACGTGCCAGTAATCATGGCTTCTGCTAAAACCGAAATCGACGATGTCGACCTAGCAATTTCGCTTGGCGCTGATGGATATCTCAAGAAGCCATACGGTGCTCGTGAGGCGCTGACCATGGTCGAGGCTCTGATGAAGCTGCCCGAGCGCACCGACAGCCGCATGGTCGAAATTGGCGATATCAAAATTGACGTGTCTGCCTATGAGGTTTATCGCAACGGGGCAAAGATCTTGTTGACTCCTCTCGAGTTCAATCTTCTGCTCACCATCGCAGAAGACCCAAAACACACCTTCACTCGCGAGGAGTTGCTAAAGAAAGTTTGGTTGCACAAGAACCTAAACGAAGAGAGCGACTTCAAGGGCAAGGTTGACACCCGATTGGTCAACGTTCACATTCAGCGTCTTCGTTCGAAGATCGAAGAGAACCCGGATGAACCGCAAATCGTGACCACCATCCGCGGACGCGGTTACAAGGCTGGCGCTTTCTAAATGGTTTTTAGTCGCGCTATCCAGCGCGCGATTGGTCTGCTGCGTCGCAATTTGCAGGCTCGAGCCGTGGTCACCACCATCGCCCTATCGACGATTGCCCTCGTGGTGCTCGGTGGCTTCTTGTCATTCGGAATCGGAAACGGCCTCTATCAAACCCGCGTTCAGCAGGTTCTGCACGAGTCTGAACGAGCCGTCATTGAGGTTCAGAACACCTTCTCGGCCTCAAGCGCTGCCGACGAGGTTGCCCTGCAGTCGTTGATCAACTCGGTGGTGCCGAAGCTCGAAAACGACTCGACCGACCAGACCAGGCTCGTGGCCATGCTGCGCAGCCCTAACCAGGTCAGCACTCAACTGTTGCAGAGCCCAATCTCGACCAACCTCGACATCAATGTGATCACCCAGAACATCCGTGAGAAGGTTCAGGCGAGCACCGGCAAGGTGGTCTATCAGTCGATTTCGTTGACCTCTGGTTCGGACACTCATCCTGGGCTTGTTGTCGGTGCACCGATCGAAATTCCGTTGGCCGGAGTTTATGAACTTTATTTGGTCTACGACCTGAACCACGAGCAGCAAACCCTCGATCTGGTTCAGAGCACCCTGGTAATCGGTGGCCTAATTTTGCTCGTCATCATCGGCTTGGTGAGTCTCTGGGTGACTTCGCGAATCGTTCAGCCGGTTCGACTTGCCGCACGCGTGAGCGAAAAGATTGCAGAGGGTGCCCTCGACGAGCGTATTCCCGAAAAAGGTGAAGACGTAATTGCGCAGTTGGCCCGTTCGTTTAACGCGATGGCAGACAACCTTCAAAACCAGCTAAAACAGTATGAGCAGATTTCGAAGATGCAGCAGCGTTTCGTGTCTGACGTTTCGCACGAATTGCGCACGCCGCTCACGACAATCAAACTCGCCGGTGAATTGATCTATGACAATCGCGATGACTTTGTCGCGCCTCTGAAAAAGAGCGCAGAGGCAATGAATTCGCAGATTCAACGATTCGAAACCCTGCTCGAAGACTTGCTCGAAATTTCACGCTATGACGCTGGAGCGGTTGCCGGAGATTTTGAACTTGTAAACCTCGTCGACGTGGTCAAGGCCGCTATAACCGGCCTCGAGCCGCTTGCTGCCAATAAAGGCTGCGAAGTAATTCTCGAAACACCGAGTGACAACATCGAAGCCGAGATCGACAGCCGACGAATCGAGCGATTGTTGCGCAACTTGATTGCAAACGCACTCGAGCACGGTGAAGGCAAGCCGGTAATTATCTCGGTGGGTGCCGGCGCAAACGCCGTTGCG
>CANGGA010000147.1 GCA_947453285.1 Microbacteriaceae bacterium
GATGAGCTTGGTGCTCTCTTCTTCGGTCAACTTGAAAACTGGAATGCCGGTGGCCTGAGCGAGAACTTCGGCGATTAGGCCTTCGTCAACAACTCCGCCAACCTGAACGTTGCCGGTGCGAAACTGCTTCTCGAGCTTCACGCGCTCGGCGTTCATCTTCTTCTCTTCGTCGCGCTTAGACGCAGCGAGTTCGAAGTCTTGCTCTTCGATTGCCTTCTCTTTTGACTTCTTGATTTCGGCAATCTTGTCTTCGAGTTCGCGAAGCTCTGGTGGCGACGACAAGAACGAGAGACGCAAACGAGCACCAGCCTCGTCGATTAGGTCGATGGCCTTGTCTGGTAGGTAGCGGTCGGTGATATAGCGGTCGGCAAGGTTTGCTGCGGCTACAAGGGCCTGGTCGCTGATCGAGACCTTGTGGTGTGCCTCGTAGCGGTCGCGAAGACCCTTCAAGATGTTGATGGTGTGCGGCAACGAAGGCTCGTTGACCATGACCTGCTGAAAACGACGAGCAAGCGCTGCGTCTTTTTCGAAGTGCTTGCGGTATTCATCGAGAGTGGTTGCACCAATGGTCTGCAGTTCGCCACGAGCAAGCATCGGCTTCAAGATTGAAGCTGCATCGATTGCACCCTCGGCAGCGCCGGCACCAACGAGAGTGTGAATCTCGTCGATGAAAGTAATGATGTCGCCGCGCGAGCGAATTTCTTTAGTGACTTTCTTTAGTCGCTCTTCGAAATCTCCGCGGTAGCGCGAGCCGGCAATCAACGCACCCATGTCGAGTGTGTAGAGCTGCTTGCCCTTCAAAGTTTCAGGAACGTTGCCGGTAACGATCGCTTGTGCGAGACCTTCGACAACGGCGGTCTTTCCAACACCAGGTTCACCAATGAGCACCGGGTTGTTCTTTGAACGACGAGAAAGAATTTGCATTACGCGTTCGATCTCGCGCTCACGGCCGATAACCGGGTCGAGCTTTCCGTCGGCTGCAGCCTGAGTAAGGTTGCGACCAAACTGGTCGAGAATCTGTGAGCCCTTTTGCTTCTCGTGATTTTCGCCGCCAACGTTGACGGTTTCTTTTCCTTGAAAACCTGAAAGCAACTGGATGACCTGCTGGCGCACCTTGTTGGTGTCTGCACCGAGCTTGGTAAGCACCTGTGCTGCAACACCTTCGCCCTCGCGAATCAATCCGAGAAGGAGGTGTTCGGTGCCGATGTATGAGTGGCCAAGCTGCAAGGCTTCACGAAGTGAAAGCTCTAGAACCTTCTTGGCGCGAGGAGTAAATGGAATGTGACCGGTTGGCGCCTGCTGGCCCTGCCCAATGATCTCTTGAACCTGTTCGCGAACCGACTCGAGGTTGATGCCGAGCGCTTCTAGCGCCTTGGCGGCTACGCCTTCTCCCTCGTGAATCAGGCCGAGCAAAATGTGCTCGGTGCCGATGTAGTTGTGGTTGAGCAGCTTCGCCTCTTCTTGGGCGAGAACAACTACGCGACGGGCCTTATCGGTGAATTTTTCAAACATTTTTACTCCTTATAGAAGATGTTAACTTCAGCGCTGCCGCATAAATAGGCTTGTTCGCCCTAGGCGTGACGGGCGAAACCGACCCAAATCGCACTATTCTGGCACCAAGCGGGCGCTTGCGCCCCGACAGAGAGGGAGCCCATGGCTAAACAGCTTCTTGAACAGAAATTCGTCTTATTCACGCGCGGCTTTTTGGTCAGCGCCCTGGTGCTTGTTCTCGTGGCACTCTCACCTCTGATGCTCGAAGAGTCGGGCGATGTCGGCATTGTCTTGGTGGTCACCTGGTTGATTCTGTTCGCCATAATCCTTGGCTTTTTTCTCATTTACAGAAAGTCTCAGACGCTTCGAGTTTTCGATGATCGAGTCGAAGTCAGATCTCGCTTTCTTGTCGAATCGGTAAAGCGAATTGAAGCTTCAAAACTTGAAGCAGTCGATGTCAAAGATTCGGTTCTTGGCCAGAAAGCATATGGCTCAATCATCATCACTGGTTCTGGTGGATCAAAAGTAGTAGCGATGCCGATTGCAAATCATCACGAAGTTGTCGAGATTGTTCGATCGATTTCGAGTGCAGCAAATCAGAAAAACGGCGCAGCTTCGGCCAGCGGTGATATTGCTGGTCAACTCGCAAACTTGGATTCACTGCACAAGTCGGGTGCACTTACCGACGACGAATACAAGGCAGCAAAGACCAAGCTTCTCGGCTAAGCATTTTTAAAAAGAAAACTCCTGAGAAATTAGGAGTTTTTCTTTTTTGCTGCTGGCGTCTTTGCGGCCAACTTGGCACGCTCTTCGGCCTCGATCTTTGAATAGGCCTTGCGCTCGGTGGCATCGGCACGAATGATTGAGCGAAACAGCAACCAGACGAAAAGACCCACGCCAATAACCGGAATCGACGTCCAGATGGCGTCTCCGATCCACTGCCATACGGTCATTTTGCCTACTTAACTAGAGGGAACATGATGGTCTCGCGAATGCCGAGACCGGTGAGGCTCATCAAGAGGCGGTCGATGCCCATTCCCATTCCACCCGATGGAGGCATTCCATATTCGAGCGCGGTCAAGAAGTCTTCGTCGAGCTTCATGGCTTCAGGGTCGCCAGCCGCAGCAAGTGTGACCTGTTCGATAAAGCGCTGACGCTGAATCACTGGGTCAACTAGCTCGCTGTAGGCAGTCGCCTGCTCATAGCCACGGATGTAGAGATCCCACTTCTCAACGACCCCAGCCTTGCTGCGGTGATTGCGAGTAAGTGGTGAAGTGTCAACCGGAAAGTCGATGACGAAGGTTGGCTTGACGAGGTCGGTCTTTACGAAGTGCTCCCAAAGCTCTTCGACATATTTGCCGTGCTGTGGGTGATCGATTTCGATGTCGACAGACTTAGCAAGCTTCTTCAAATCTTCGATTGGAGTGGTCGGAGTGATTTCGACTCCGGCAGCAGCCGAGAGCGATTCGAACATCGAGATGCGATCCCAGTTTCCTGAGAGGTCGTTCTCGGTGCCGTCGTCGAGTGCAA
>CANGGA010000148.1 GCA_947453285.1 Microbacteriaceae bacterium
CACCGACTCCGAGTCCGTTTCAGCACTACTGGTCGCTCTCGGTTGAAGAGCAGTTCTATTTGGTTTGGCCGGTCTTGATATTTGCCGTGGCGAGGTTGGGCAAGCGGTTCGGGGTGAAACCCATCCGTGTGATTTTTGTGGCGGTGGCGCTTGCCACGCTCGCGAGTTTTTGGCACAACCTGGTTTTGACCGGCGAGGGCAGCAGCACTGCCTATTTCTCAACGTTCGGTCGCGCGTGGGAGTTTGGCATTGGCGCGCTGCTTGCGATTTGGCTGATGAAGCGGCCCGAGCTCGGCATCGCGCGCGGCGGGGCGATGACGCTGCTTGGCGTGGGCATCATCGTGGCCAGTGCCTATGCGATAGATGAGAGCATGCCGTTTCCGGGAACTCTGGCGTTGTGGCCTGTCTTGGGCGCCGCCCTGGTAGTTCGAGGGGTGCATGCGCAGCAGGGTGTCGCCAAGGTGCTCGCGTTCAGGCCAATTCAGTGGATGGGCGAGCAGAGCTATGGCATTTATCTCTGGCACTGGCCGGTGCTCTTGCTGCTGCCGGTGGCTCTGCCGAACCTTGGTCGTTCGTGGTTGGCACTCATCGGGGTTGCGTTGACGCTTGTGCTTTCGATCGCCTCGAAGGCGCTCATCGAAGACCCGATTCGCCACAAGCGAGTCAAGTTATTCGTGAACACCAAGCCGGCCCTCTGGTCGACTCTCGCGATTAGCCTGCTGACGTTGGTTGCGATTGTCGGCACCAACACCGTGACGGTGACGCAGGTTGAAACCGCGCAGGCGGTCGCGCAAAAGCAGGCCATCACCGATTGCTATGGCGCGAACTCCATGGTCGATGCCAATTGTTCAACCACCCAACCGCTTGCGGTTTCTCTCGATCAAGCCAAGCACGACACCGCCGACCCGAACAACGCCTGCATGACGCAGCCAACTTCGAGCAAGGTCATCGAGTGCGTGAGTGGTTCAACCGCGAGCGACGCCACGCGAGTGCTGCTGGTTGGCGATTCACACGCCGCGATGTATCTCGGCGCGCTTCGCGAAATTGCCAAGACGCAAAATTGGCAAATCACACTTCTCTATAAAGCGTCTTGCGCGTTCAACATCGCGAAGCGCAACACAACCCAGCGCGGCATCACCTGCGAAATCTGGAACAACAACGTGCAGACCTGGCTCGCTAGCCAGAAGCCGTTCAACTTGGTGTTCACGAGCTACCTCGCGAGCAACACCTCGACCGACTTGAGCTCAAAGAACTACCTCGATGTTTTCAAACAGGGATTCACCGATGCCTGGGCACCGCTCATCGCCCGCGGTTCGAAGATCTTTGTCATCAAGGATGGCCCGAAGATGACCAAGCAGATGGCCGCTTGCTATAACGACACGTCTGGTTCAGGACAGTGCTCAATGAGTCAGAGCGACGCCTTCGCAACCGACCGCGCTGTTGAGGTTGCACGCGCTACCGGGGCGGCAGGGGTGCTAGACCTAACCGACCTTGTCTGCAAAGCGGGCACCTGCCAGAGCCTCATTGGTGGCGTATTTGTCTATCGCGACACTCACCACTTCTCGCTGGCCTATGCGCAGTCGATGGCCAAAGTTATCGCTAGCCGCATAGCCGCGCGCAACTAATTAGTGAACGCAGAACTCGTTGTTTTCTAGATCAAGCATCTGCACCGAGCGATTAGGGCCCTGAAAGTGTTCGCCGATTTGCTTGGCACCCATGGCCTCGAGGCGGGCAACGACGCTTTCGATTGAGTCTGGCTTTGCGCTTACATCCCAGTGAATTCGATTGCGTTCAGTCTTTGGGGCGCGAACTCCACGAATATAAATTCGAACGCCGGTTCGTTGGCCATCAACTTCTTGATGAATTGCAGATGCGGTTCTGAATACCTTGCGACCCTCAAATTCGACGAGAGTGTCTTCTTCGATAAGCCCCGCTGATTCGAGCCGGCCGAGCATCTCATCTGATGGGTATTCAACTACCCAGCCAAGCGCCTTTCCCCACCAAGCTGCTTGAGCGTGAACGTTATTGGCATCGAGAACCAATTGAATGTTAAGCGATGGGCTAGTCATGTCTACATAGTATTAGCCCGCAACTAGACTTGACCCTCGTGGCTCTAACAATCGGAATCGTGGGACTGCCTAACGTAGGCAAGTCGACCCTCTTTAATGCACTCACCAAGAACAACGTTCTCGCAGCGAACTATCCGTTCGCGACGATCGAACCGAACGTGGGTGTGGTCAACCTTCCTGATGAGCGCCTTCAGCGTCTAGCCGACATGTATGGCAGCGAGCGCTTGCTGCCAGCCCCGGTCTCATTCGTTGACATCGCCGGAATCGTTCGCGGCGCATCTGTCGGCGAAGGTTTGGGCAACAAGTTCTTGGCGAACATCCGTGAGGCTGACGCGATCGCGCAGGTTGTTCGAGGGTTCACCGATGGTGACGTCGTTCACGTTGATGGCAAGGTCGATGCCGCGAGCGACATCGAAACCATCAACACCGAGCTGATTTTGGCCGACCTCGAGACTCTCGACAAGGCGCGCGGTCGCATCGAAAAAGAAGTCAAGGGCAAGAAGATGGAGCCAGTTGTGCTCGAGACTCTTGACGAAGCGAAGGCCTGGCTCGACGCCGGCAAGCCGCTCTCGGCTTCGACCATCGACATTGCTCCACTGAAAGACATGGGCTTGCTCACCGCAAAGCCGATCATCTATGTGTTCAACGTTGACGAGGCCGTGCTCACCGACGCCGCAAAGAAGCAGCAGCTCGCTGACATCGTTGCACCGGCCGAGGCAGTCTTTCTAGACGCCAAGGTTGAGAGTGAACTTATTGACTTGGATGCCGCCGAGGCTGCCGAACTGTTGGCGTCACTCGGTCAAGACGAGTCTGGTTTGAACCAGCTTGCTCGCATCGGTTTTGACACCCTTGGTTTGCAGACCTATTTGACTGTTGGCCCGAAAGAAGCTCGCGCCTGGACTATTCACAAGGGCTGGAAGGCTCCTCAGGCTGCCGGTGTTATTCAC
>CANGGA010000149.1 GCA_947453285.1 Microbacteriaceae bacterium
GCCCCCAACCCGGTGCATGGGGCATCGAGCAAGATTCGGTCGAAACTCTCGGGTGCGTCTTCGCCAATTGTTCGGCCATCCGCGCAAAATACCTCGACCGAATCGTCGATCTTGCGAAGTGCCTGACTTACCAACTTGGCTCGGTGTTCTGCAATCTCGTTGGCGACCAGGGTTGCTTCGTTCTGCTTTGCTATAGCGGCGAGCAGAGCGGCTTTTCCGCCTGGGCCCGCGCACATATCGAGCCACTGTTCGCCCGCCGCAATCGGCTTGGCCTGAGCCAGTGCCATTGCTGCGAGCTGAGATCCTTGATCTTGCACTCGAATAAAGCCATCGCGCATCGCCGCAAGCTTTGCCGGGTCGCCCGATGCCAGGGTGAATCCAATCGGACTAGCCGTGCCAGTAGTCAGGCCAATTTCATGCTCCGGCCTGGCAATGCCAGGCAGTGCGACGAGGTTTACGAGCGGAGCCTCATTGTCGATATCTAATAGCGCCGCCAACGAGTCTGCGCGTCCATCCAAGCGAAGAGCCTGTTCAAGAGCACGGATGATCCAGGCGGGGTGAGAGTATTCGATTTCGAGTTTGCCGACTCGATCCGAGCTTTCTTCGATGAGCAGCTCTCGCCATTCTTCGATGCTGCGCTCGCTTACCCTTCTGAGAATTCCGTTTACGAAACCTACCGCTCCAAGGCTCGCTACCTTTTTTGTTAGGTCAACGGTTTCGTTGATGGCTGCGTGGCTTGGAATGCGCATTGATAGCAGCTGATGAGCGCCCAGGCGAAGTAACAATTTGGCCTTTGCGTCGATTTCATCGATCTTGCGATTCGCGCCATGCTCGATTATGCGATCGTAAAAGAGCTGATTGCGGATTGTTCCGAACGCGAGCTCCTGAGCCAAGGCGGAGTCCCGGGTCTCTAGCTTTGCTTCGGCGATTAATTTTGGCAGCAGAAGGTTCGCATAGGCATCATCTTGTTCAACGGCGCGAAGTAATTCAAAGGCCACCGAGCGGGCGGTTGGCTTAAAGTTTGTCTTCAATCGAAGATCACGGTTCCGTTCTTTCCGCGCAGCCAATCGACGGCAGGCATCGCGTTCTTGGATGCGGGTTGAACCTCGAGAAGTTGCAAGAAACCCGCGCCAGTTTTTACTAGCGCCTTGCCTTCGACAAGTTTGGCTTGGCCTACCGACGCGTCTGCTAGTTCTTGAGACTGAAATTCGCTGGCACGAGCACCAAGAACTCTGAATGATTCGCCATCAAGCTCTGTCCAGGCAACTGGCTCGCTAAATGCACCTCTGACTAGGTTTTCGACTTGGCGAGCAGACAGCGACCAATCGATGCGGGCATCGACTCGGGCAAGTTTTGCGGCGTGTGACGGCTCGCCCTCTTGCGTGTGGGGCGTGGCAAGGCCGGAATCAATTAGAGAAAGTGTTTCATCAAGCATCGAAATAGCAACTCGAGTTAGCCGATCTAGCAGGGTTTGCGAATTGTCGTCAGTCTCGATAGCCGTTGGAACCTGCATAAGTAGGCCGCCGGTATCCATGCCTTCATCCAGTTGAAAAATCGAAACTCCGGTTTCGCGTTCGCCAGCCATGAGCGCTCTCTGCACTGGCGCGGCACCTCGCCACTTTGGCAAGAGGCTGTAATGGATGTTAATCCACCCGTGTTTCGCAATTGAAAGAGTGCGAGCGCGAAGCAACGCTCCGTATGCAATAACTAGACCTAAATCGGCGCCCATGGTAGCCAGCTCAGCATCGATTTCACTCGTGATCCTATTGGCCTTGATGACGCGAAGGCCCTTTCCTTGCGCATATTCGGCAACCGCAGACGCTGTGAGAATTTGTTTGCGGCCAACCGGAGCATCTTCTCGAGTCACAACAGCGCAGATTTCGTGTCGTTCTTGTTCGACAAGGTAGCGCAACACATCGACCGCATTAGTCGTCGTGCCGGCAAAGATTAATTTCAAAAAGCCACCTCGGCTTCTAGATTACTTCGGGGTCGTCCATTCGCACTCGAACTGCACGACTAATGCGTCCACTTGCGCTTGTTTTGGTTAGTCCTGCCGTGATTTTCAACTGAGCCGCCTTTATCTGCTCGCTCAGCGCAGCGCCAGACGAATAGGCATACTTCAAGACGAAACGCATGTTTTGCTCGCCCTGATTGCCTCGAACCTGAATCGGCCCCAGAACTTCAACGCTCGGTGACTTTATTTCTTCGGCTATAAGTGTGATGACCTCAATCGGGCCTTCGACTGAAGCGAGTCGCAAGTGTGGAGGAAATTCGAGTTCGCGGCGATTCTCAAGCTCATCGTGCGCAATCTCTTTCTGCTGCCAAAGCGAAAATCTTTGACCGAGGGCCTGCGGCGCGCCAGCCAGAACGGCCCTACCGCCATGCTTCATTTTGGCAACTGCGTTTGACCAGTTTCGCACAGCGTCTTCTGATGCCCTTAGCGAATCCTTGGCGAGCGCATTAGCCGCGTCGAGAATAATCACGGCCTCGTAACCGCCGGGCACGCTCGGCTCGGCTGCTGGCGTCGAGATCACGATCTTCTTGCCGGCTGAAATCTCGAGCACCGGCTGATCTCCAGTCGATTCGAGTATTTGCACGCCGGCAAATGCTTTGCCGAATTCTGCAACAGTGCGGGTTGCACCGCCAAAGCCCTGCCGAATCGTTTGGTTTCCGCAATCGACACAGCGGTAGTCGAGATTCTGCGCGTTGCACCAGCGGCAGCGTGGCATCGCCTTTGCGTCAATCCAAATCGGACCGTGGCAATTCTTGCAGAGCGCGCGAGTCGAGCACTGCTGACAGTAGGCCGTGCGAGCGGTGCCCTTGGCTGCTACTTGAACTAGAACAGCGCCTTTGCTTGATGCCTCACGGATGGCCTGCCAAGCAAGCGTTGGCACACGGGATGTCGATTCATCGAAGGCGATGCTAGGTGTAGTGAAATTGTTAGTTCTTTCTGACAGATACTTCATGTCGACTAGTCGCTGCACTTCGCAACTTCGCGAATGCGACACGAAAAGC
>CANGGA010000150.1 GCA_947453285.1 Microbacteriaceae bacterium
CTTGGCCAGCCCATCAATTGACTCGATGATCTTGTAGAAACCACCCTGCGGATAGAAAAAGCCAAAGTTCATGTCGATGTGTGTCATAAGGTGATACATGCTCGGAGTGTCATATGGCGATGCACCGAGAAAAACGGCCGGAAAATCGAGAATCTTCTTGAGGCGCGAATCGGTAACGTGCTTCGATGCGAACTTGTCGAGCGACATAAAGAGGTGGCTCAAGAACATGCCGAGTTTCTTCAGCAGCTCGGGCTTCAAGAAGGGCAGAATGCCCTGAAAGTTTGTGTATAAGAAGTACTTCATCGCGAGCTGGTAGACCTCTTCGGCAGAGTCGACATAGCGCCCAAGTGCCGCACCTGCGCCAGACTCAACTGACTCGAAGACATCCTTGTTCTTCTTTAGGTTGTCATAGATGAACACTGGCTCTGCGGTGCCCTCATAGAGCGTCTTATAGGCAGGGTCGAGCTGAACCAGGTCGAGCTGCTCGGCCGCGGCGGTGCCCATTAGGCGGTAGAACTGGTCGAAGGCATCTGGCATTAGATACCAAGACGGCCCGGTCTCGAAGGTGAAGCCGTCTTTCTGCCAGGTGTATGCGCGGCCGCCAACGCGCTCGCGCGCCTCAAACAACTGCACCTCGCAACCGGCCTTGGCAAGCAGGGCGGCGCTGGCAAGACCAGAGATTCCGCCGCCGATAACTACAACTTTTTTCTGCTTGCTCATTTGGGTGTGGCTCCTAGAAGCGCTTTGGCAACTAGAACTAGCTTGCGCGGGTTCGAAACACGGATGCGTGTCGAAATCAAAACCGAAGCTGGCGTTGCGGCCACCTTCTTGGTCAATTCTTCAAATAGAAACTGTGCCGCCGAAACGGCCGGGCGAACGTCTTTCGGAAGCAGGCGAATCGAGTTTGCCGCGACGATCAAATCGGCGGCGATGTCGTCGACCAAGAACTGCTTCTGCTCTTCGTTGAAAGTCTCGACGGTAACGCCAGGAAAGTAGCTGCGACCGAGCGCACGAAAATCTGCGTCGAGATCGCGCAAGAAATTGATCTTCTGAAACGCTGCGCCAAGGGCGAGAGCGCCTTCGTCGAGTGCAACTTTCTCGGCAGGCGAGTAGCGCTCTTCGCGGCCCGAGATGAATGCACGCAAACACATCAGCCCAACCACCTCGGCAGAACCGTATACATAGTCTTTGAAAGTTTTTGTTGTGTGCTTTGCCTTGGTGATGTCTGCGCGCATCGATGCAAAGAACGGTTCGATCATCGCCTTGGTGATGCCAACCTCAACGGCCGTGAGAGCAAAGGCGTGAACAATCAGGTTGGTGCTGAAACCAACTTTCATCGCCGCATAGATTTCGCCTTCGAGGTCGTCGAGTTGCTTGCGAATATTTACCTTCTGTGCGCCATTCGAACCGGCGGCAGAGCCATCGACGATCTCATCGGCAACGCGAACCATCGCGTAGATGTCTTTGATCTGCCCGCGAACGCCTTCTGGCAAAAGGCTTGTAGCCCAGCCGAACGAAGTCGAGTATTCGCCAATCACAACGCTGGCCGAGTCGTGGGCGACCTTGTTATAGAGGTCGATGCCTGTGGTTTTAGTGCTCACTAGAGCCAATCCCGTTTCTTGAAGCTGTAATAAAGGATTCCCGAAACCACAAGGGTAGTAGCAGAAGAGAACCAGAAACCCCATTCTTGAGCAAAGCCCGGATACGGAACGTTCTGCCCATAGAAGCCGGTGATCGCGGTTGGCACTGCGATGATCGCCGCCCACGAGGTCACCTTCTTCATGATGAGGTTCATGCGGTTGCCCTGAATTGTCAGGTTGGTCTCAAGCAGCGTGGTGACCAGATCGCGAAGTGAGTCTGTCCAGTCGGCGGCGCGCATCACGTGGTCGTAGATGTCTTGGTAATACTGAAACATCGTGTTGCCGATGACCTGGGTGTCACGTTTGATAATCGGGTTGAGCACCTCGCGCATCGGCACCGCAATGCGTCGCAGCACAACCAGCGCCTTGCGAAGCGCATAGCTCTTGCGCTGAATCACAGTGTCTTTGCGTTCTGGGCTGAACAAAAGATCTTCGAGCTCTTCCATTTCTTGGTCGAGTTCTTGAATCACCTCGAAGTAACCATCGACGATTTGGTCGAGCAATGCCCAGAGCAAGAAGGCGACTCCGTTGCTGGCTAGCTCGCCGGCTTCATCCCAGCGTTTAATCAACGCGTCGATGTTGAACTCGTTGTCGTCGCGAACCGTAATCAGGCCGTTCGAGGTAACGAAGATGGCGATTTCTTGGGTGTGCAATTCAAGCGAATCGTGGTCGAAGTGTGAACCGTATGCGTTGATAAAGAGGTGCGAGTCATAGTGCTCGAGCTTTGGCCGCTGACTGCCCTTGAAGGCGTCTTCTAGGGCGAAGTTGTTCAGGTTGAGTTCTTCACCGATTTTGGCCAGGTCTTCTTTGCTCGGATCGACCAGATCGACCCAATAGAAGGTGTCTTTCTTGCCGTGAAAGTCTGAAATGCGGTCGAGGCTGAAGTCGCTCTCGGCCAACACGCCATCTCGATAAAGTCTGCTTCTCTGCACGTGTCTAAGCCTAAGTCGTTGTATAAATATGCCAAGAGCAAAATCGTGGGGATGGGGGCTTGAATGGATGTTTTGCTTTGGCTCGGTGTGGCTTATTTGGCAATCCGCGTTATGACCAAAAAACGCCTGCGCGACCTAAAGTTTCGCTGGAGCTTGGTGCTGCTCGCAATCGGTCTGTTTCCCATTGCCTATTACCTATACGGCACTCTCGAAAGCCAGGGCGTCATCCGTGAACGATATGCCTATGCCCACGTCAGTGACATTGAGTCTGGATTTTTCGGCATGATTTTGTTCTCACCGTGGTTCCTGATTGGCGCTGTAATTCTGTATTTCTTGGAACGAAGAGCAAGAAAGCAAGGAAAGGAAAATAAAAATGGATGAAGAACAAGGCAATCAACAACCGACCTCGTTTTACCTGCGCACAGGGCTGATCGTGGTTC